>CAZIVY010000243.1:0-2646 GCA_964542505.1 uncultured Rhodospirillaceae bacterium | reverse complement strand
ATCGGGCCGGAGCGGGCGCGGGCCCGATTGCTGGGCGAAACCGCGTAAGGGTTGCTCGACCGTGGCACTGGTGCTTTACGATACCGCGGCGCGCGCCAAGCGGCCCTTCGAGCCGGGCGACGAAAAGCGCGTCGGCATGTACGTATGCGGGCCGACCGTTTACGACGCCGCCCATATCGGCAACGCCCGCCCGGTGGTGGTCTTCGACGTGCTGTTCCGCCTGTTGCGCCGGCAATATGGCGACAAGCATGTGACCTATGTGCGAAACATCACCGACGTGGACGACAAGATCATCGCCGCCGCGCGCGAGTGCGGCGAGGCCATCGATGCGTTGACCGCGCGCACCACGCGCGCCTTTCACGAGGACATGGCGGCGCTGGGCTGCCTGCCGCCGAGCGTGGAACCCTGCGCCACGGGACACATCCCGCACATGATCGCCATGATCGAGACCTTGATCGCGAAAGGGAACGCCTATGCGGCGGACGGCCATGTGCTGTTCAGCGTGGCGACGAAGCCCGATTACGGCAAGTTCTCGGGCAAGAACCGCGGCGAGCTGATCGAGGGCGCGCGGGTGGACGTGGCGCCCTACAAGAAGGACCCGGCGGATTTTGTGCTGTGGAAGCCCTCCACGGGCGATCAGCCGGGTTGGGAAAGTCCGTGGGGCTTAGGCCGCCCCGGCTGGCACATCGAATGCTCGGCCATGGCGAAGGAGCATTTGGGCGTCACCTTCGACATTCACGGCGGCGGGCGCGACCTGATCTTCCCCCACCACGAAAACGAGGTGGCGCAATCGGTGTGCGCCAACGGCCAGCCCTTCGCGCGCTATTGGGTGCACAACGGTTTCCTCACGGTGGGCGGGCAGAAGATGTCCAAGTCCCTCGGCAATTTTCTAACCGTGCGCGAGTTGTTGGCGCGCCACCCGGGCCGAGCCGAGGCGATCCGGCTCGCCATGTTGAAGACCCACTACCGCAAGCCCTTGGACTGGACCGACGAGGCAGTGGATGAGGCCAAATTCAAGCTTAATTACTGGTACGGGCGGCTGAAGGACGCAGGCCTCGGCGCGGCGGGACCGGAAGTCGAGCATGCGCCGATTCCTAACCCGGTACTGGCGGCGCTCGAGGACGACCTCAACACGGCGCGGGCCTACACCGAGATGAGCGCCTTGAACGACGAGCACAGCTTGCGCGCGGCCGGCGCCATGCTGGGCATCCTACAGGCCGATCCCGTTGCATGGCGGCAGCCCGAAGTTACGGTTGCCACCCCGTTCACTCAAACGGACTGGCCAAATCCCGCAGTCAGGCGGCCGGCGCCTCATGACGATGTGCCGCAGAACCTGCTTCTCACGACGCTTGCTCCGGCTCAAGCTGCGACTGTCGCGCTATCCGAGCATGTGATCGACGACCTGATCGCCCGCCGAGCAGTGGCCAAGAAGGCAAAGAACTTCGCCGAGGCGGATCGCATTCGCAAGGAACTGACGGACCAGGGTATCATCCTCGAAGACAAGCCGGGCGGGCGCACCGAATGGAGACGCAAGTGACGCGCCAGGTCGATGATAACCGTAGGGGCGGGTTTCAAACCCGCCCCTACACCCACACGTACATCCGCCCCCACGGATATCCTGGTTGTACGCGCGGGTTTGAAACCCGCCCCTACAACGGCCCGTACAAATGACTCGCGAGCGCCTGTATCTTTTCGACACCACGCTGCGCGACGGGGCGCAGACGCAGGGCGTCGATTTCTCGGTCGAGGACAAGCGCACCATCGCGCTGGCGCTCGACCGCCTCGGCCTCGACTATGTGGAAGGCGGCTGGCCGGGCGCCAATCCCACCGACACCGCTTTCTTCGCCGACCCGCCGGCGTTGAAGCGCGCACGCCTGGTGGCCTTCGGCATGACGCGGCGGCCTGGGCGCAGCGCCGGCAACGATCCAGGCCTGGCCGGCGTGCTGGACGCCCGCGCCCCGGCGGTTTGCCTGGTGGGCAAGGCGTGGGATTTCCACGTCGACGTGGCGCTCGGCATCACCAAGACCGAGAACATCGAGCTGATCGCCGAATCCGTTTCGCACGCCAAGTCGCGGGGCCGCGAGGCGATGTTCGACGCCGAGCATTTCTTCGACGGCTATAAGTCCGACCCCGATTTCGCGCTCGCCTGCGTGCGCGCCGCGCTCGACGCCGGGGCGCGCTGGGCGGTGCTTTGCGACACCAATGGCGGCACGCTCCCCGAGGAAGTGGAGCGCATGACCGCCACGGTGGCTTCAACATTCGGCGGCGAGCGCATCGGCATCCACGCCCACAACGACACCGAGCACGCGGTGGCGAATTCGCTCGCCGCCGTTCGCGGCGGCGCGCGCCAGGTGCAGGGAACGCTGAACGGGCTGGGCGAGCGCTGCGGCAACGCCAACCTTGTGTCGCTGATACCGACGCTGATGCTGAAGCCCTGGTACGCGGAACGCTTCGCCATCGGCGTCGACGCCGAGGGCCTGGCGCACCTTACCGCCACGTCGCGGCTGTTGGACGAACTGCTCAACCGCGCCCCCAACCGGCACGCGCCCTATGTGGGCGCGTCCGCCTTCGCGCACAAGGGCGGCCTGCACGTCTCGGCGGTGGAAAAAGACCCGCGCACCTATGAGCACGAGCCGCCGGAGAGCG
>CAZIVY010000242.1:0-7126 GCA_964542505.1 uncultured Rhodospirillaceae bacterium | reverse complement strand
ATCGGGCGCGCCATGGCGGCGCGGGGCTGGCTGTGGCCCACCGCCGCCTGGATGGGCGCCGATCTTGCCGGCAAGACGCTGGGCCTGGTGGGCGCGGGGCGCATCGGCTCGAGGCTGGCGCGCATGGCGGGGGCCGGCTTTGGCATGCGCGTGCTGGGATTCGATCCGCATGTTTCGGCGGCGGTCATGGGCGCGCGGGGGGTGGAAAAGCGCGACGACTTGAAGGCGATGCTGGGGCTAAGCGATTTTGTTTCCATCCACGCGGTGCTGACGCCGCAATCGCGCCACCTGATCGGCGCGGCGGAACTGGCGGCCATGAAGCCCACGGCATTCCTGATCAACACCGCGCGCGGCGCGCTGGTGGACGAGGCGGCGCTGCTTGCGGCGTTGCGCGAGAAGCGCATCAGTGGCGCCGGCCTCGACGTCTTCGCCCATGAGCCGCTAAGCAGGGGTCATGGTTCAAGCGCGCTCTACGCCATGGAGAACGTCATCCTCACCCCGCATTTGACCTTTTTCACCGCCGAGGCGATGGCGCGGCTGGAGGACGAAACCCTGGCGCGTTGCGCCGAGATCCTCGACGGGCGTCCGGTGACGGTCAAATCCCGCGACCCCAGGCTGCGCGCCCAGACCCACGGGGTCGTGTTCGAGGGGTGAGGGGGCGGCGCCAGTTGCATGCATATATGACAGCCTTTTGCTTGCAATATTGAGGCGTCCCGGCTAGGATTGATGTGGAGGAGCATGGAATGGCGCAACTGACGATTCGCAGGCTCGACGAAGCGCTGTACCGGCGCTTGAAGGAACGGGCGAAACTGAGCGGCCGATCGCTGGAAGCCGAAGCGCGCGTCATCCTGGAGGGCGCGGCCAAGCCCGACCGTTCCGAGACCATTCGCTGGTCGGCGGCGCTGCGCGCGCGGCTGGCGCGGCGCTATCGAGGCGACGCGACGGCGGCGATCCGCGAGGATCGCGAGCGGTGATCCTGGTCATCGATGCCAGCGTCGCCGCCAAGTGGTTCTTGCCCGAGCCGCTGAGCGAGGTGGCCGCCCTGCTGCTGGAGCCGCGCTACGACCTCGTGGCCCCGGATCTCATCCTCCTGGAAGTGGGGGGCGTGCTGCTCAGGGCGTTGCGCCGCGACGAAATCGGCTTGGCCGAGGCGAGCGAAGCTTTCGCCGCGCGCCTGCCGGCGGCGGTGCGGACGTTCCCGGCGGTCGAGGACGGCGAGGCCGCGTTCGACATCGCGCGGCGTCATGGAGGCACGATTTACGACGCCGTGTACCTGGCGTTGGCGCGCCGCCTGGAAGCGCCGGTGGTCACCAACGACGATGGGCTGGCGAAGGTCGCCCGCAAGGCGAAGGTGCGGGCGCTGATGATTGGCGACGGCCCGCCCTGAGGCGGAGGCGCGCGCCAGTCGGCGCGCCGGTCACTCCCGCCGCTGCCGGTTGAGCAGCTTGAGCCTGAGCGCGTTGAGCTTGATGAAGCCGGCGGCGTCCTTCTGGTCGTAGACGGAATCGGCCTCGAAGGTGACGTGGGCGAGACTGTAGAGCGACTTCGGCGACTTGCGCCCCACCACGCGCACGAGGCCCTTGTAAAGCTTGAGGCGCACCGTGCCCTCGACGTTGATCTGGCTCTTGTCGATCAGGGCCTGGAGCATTTCGCGCTCGGGCGAGAACCAGAAACCGAAATAGACCAGCTCGGCGTAGCGCGGCATGAGCTCGTCCTTGAGGTGCATGGCGCCGCGGTCGAGGGTCAATTGCTCGATGCCCCGATGCGCCGCGTGCAGGATGGTGCCGCCCGGGGTTTCATAAACGCCGCGGCTTTTCATGCCCACGAAGCGGTTTTCCACCAAATCCAGCCGGCCGACGCCGTGCTTGCCGCCCAATCGGTTGAGCTCGGTCAGCAGCGCCGCCGGCGAAAGCTTCTTGCCGTTGACGGCGCGGGCGTCGCCCTGGAGAAATTCGACTTCAACGTATTCCGGCTTGTCCGGCGCCGCCTCGGGCGCGACCGTGCGCGAATAGACGAATTCGTCGGGCTCGGCCCAAGGGTCTTCCAGCGCCTTTCCCTCCGCCGACATGTGCAACAGATTGGCGTCGACGGAAAAGGGCGGCTCGCCGCGCTTGTCCTTGGCGATGGGAATCTGGTGCTTTTCGGCGAAGTCGATGAGCGCCGTGCGCGAATCGAGCTTCCACTCCCGCCAGGGGGCGATGACCTTGATGCCGGGCTCCAGCGCGTAATAGGCCAGCTCGAAGCGCACCTGGTCGTTGCCCTTGCCGGTGGCGCCGTGGGCCACCGCGTCCGCCTTGACCTGGCGCGCGATCTCGATCTGGCGCTTGGCGATGAGCGGCCGGGCGATGGAGGTGCCGAGCAGATACTGGCCTTCGTACAGCGCGTTCGCCCGGAACATGGGGAAGACGAAGTCGTGGACGAATTCCTCGCGCAGATCCTCGACGAAGATCTGCTTCACCCCCAGCATTTCGGCCTTGGCCCGCGCCGGGGCGAGCTCCTCGCCCTGGCCCAAATCGGCGGTGAAGGTCACCACCTCGCAGCCGTAGGTCTCCTGCAGCCATTTGAGGATGACCGAGGTATCCAGCCCCCCGGAATAGGCGAGGACGACCTTTTTCACTTTGTCGGCCATGGACGGGAATCCTACGCTAAGCGGGAAATCGGCGGCGGAGTATAGGGGATAATGCCTTATTCCGGCAGGCCGGCCTTGCGCAGGCCGTCGACGATGCGCTCGAAGTCCCGCGGGTCCTTGTAGGGCTGAATCCGCCGCCGATGCTCGAGCGAGTAAGCGGGGTTTACCTTCAGCGCTTCCCGCCATTCGGCGCGCGCCGCCTCGGTCTGGCCCAGATGCCCGTAACAGGCGGCGAGGAGAACCCGGCTGGCGTCGGTGTTGGGGTTGCGGACGAGCCGCCGTTTCAGCGAGGCGGCGGCTTCCTCGAACCGCCCCAAAGCGAAATACGCTTGGCCGACGAAGTGCAGGAACAAATCCGGGTAATGCGGGTCGAGGCGCATGGCCTTGGCGATGAGATCGAGGCCGTCGGCCGAGCGTCCGGCAAAATGCAGGATGAGGCCGAGTGAGGCGTAGGCATGGGCGAAATTGGGATCCAGCGCGATCGCCTTTTCCATCGCGGCAATCGCCGGTTCGAGCTCTTTCCTCCACAAACGGACGACACCAAGGGCGTGATGGCCCTGCGGCTCGACGGCGTCCATGCTCACCGCCTTGAGCGCCAGTTCGTACGCCCGCCGCTGGCTCGCTTCGCGCGATTCGCTCCAGCCATGGAGGTATTCGAGATTATGGCACCTGGCAAGGTGGGCGTAGGCGGCGGCGAAGCCGGGATCCAGCGCGACGGCGCGCTCGAACATCGGCTTCGCCTGGGCGATCGTCTCGCGAGCGAAGCGCCAATACAATTCGCGGCCCTTGAGGTACCAGTCATAAGCCTCGAGGTTCTCGGTGCCTTTCCGCGCCAGCCGTTGCCGTTCGTCGCGGGTAAGATGCAGCGAAAGGGCAGCGACGATGTGTTGCCTCACCTCGTCCTGCACGGCGAAAATATCGGTCAAATCGCGGTCGTAGCGCTCGGCCCACAGGTGCCCGCCGCTCGAGCCGTCGATCAACTGGGCGGTGACGCGCACGCGGTTGCCGGCCTTGCGCACGCTGCCCTCGAGCACGTAGGCGACTCCGAGGCGCCGGGCGACCTCGCGCACGTCCAGCGACTGTCCTTTGTACGAAAAGGCCGAGTTGCGGGCGATGACGAACAACCCCGATATCTTGGACAGGTCGGTGATGACGTCCTCGGCGATGCCGTCGCTGAAATAGGCCTGCTCCGGGTCGCCGCTCATGTTTTCGAAGGGCAGCACGGCGATCGAGGGCTTGTCCGGCAGCGGCGGCGGCTCGCCGGCGACGATCGCATCGCGCGCAGTACGCGGGGTCAGCCGCACGCGATAGGCGCGCACCGGGCGGGCGATGTTCTTGACGCTGTTCTCGCCCAGGTCGTCGAAGGCGATATCGAGCTTGTCGCGCACCTGGTCGTGCACGATGCCCGAGACGCAAATCCCGCCCGGCTCGGCCAGTTGCTCCAACCGCGCTGCGATGTTGACGCCGTCGCCGAAGATATCGCCGCCCTCGACGATCACGTCGCCGAGATTGACGCCCATGCGAAAGGCGACGCGCCGGTCTTCCGCCACCCCGGGATCGCTTTCGGCCATCGCTTGCTGCATGGCCACGGCGCAGCGCACGGCGTCGACCACGCTGGCGAACTCCGCCAGCAGGCCGTCGCCGGTGGTCTTGACCATGCGTCCGCGATGCTCGGCGATGGCTGGGTCGATGATCTGGGCGCGCCGCGCCTTGAGGCGCGCAAGCGTGCCCTCCTCGTCGGCGCCCATGAGGCGCGAATAACCCACCATGTCGGCGGCAAGGATAGCGGCGAGCTTGCGATTGACCGTCGGGTTCATGGCGCCCCCAGTACTCATCGTGGCACCATAACCCGATTCGGGACTGGCGCTACCGCGCCGCCGCCGCCTCCGCGCGCAGGAGGTCGGATTTGCGCTTCTTCACGCTGGCGGATTTCAACTGGCCGCAGGCGGCCATGATGTCGCGCCCGCGCGGCGTGCGGATGGGCGAGGCGTAGCCCGCCGCGTTGACGATCTCGGCGAAGCGGCGCATGGCGGCGTCGGTTGAACATGCGTAGGGCGCGCCCGGCCAGGGGTTGAACGGGATCAAATTGACCTTGGCCGGAATGCCGCGGATGAGGCGCACGAGTTCGCGCGCATCCGCTGCGGAATCGTTCACGTCCTTCAGCATCACATATTCGAAGGTGATGCGCCGCGCGTTGGTGGCGGTGGGATAAGCGCGGCAGGCGGCGAGCAATTCCTCGATCGGGTATTTCTTGTTCAGCGGCACCAGTTCGTCGCGCAAGTCGTCGCGCGCCGCGTGCAGGCTGACCGCGAGGTTGACCCCCAGTTCGTCGCCCGCGCGCTTCATCATCGGCACCACGCCGGCGGTGGACAGAGTGATGCGCCGCTTCGAGAGCGCGATGCCCTCGTGATCCATGGCGATCTTCAGCGCCTTGGCCACGTTGTCGAAATTGTAGAGCGGCTCGCCCATGCCCATCATCACCAGGTTGGAGATCATGCGCCCGCCCTTGGGCGACGGCCATTCGCCCAAACTGTCGCGGGCCACCAGAATCTGGCCGACGATTTCGGCGGCAGTGAGATTGCGCACCAGGCGCTGGGTGCCGGTGTGGCAGAAGCGGCAGTTGAGGGTGCAACCCACCTGGCTCGAGAGGCACAAGGCGCCACGGCCGGTTTCCGGGATGTGCACGCACTCGGCTTCCTCGCCGTCGGCGAAGCGCAGCAGCCACTTGCGGCTGCGGTCGGCGCTTATCCGTTCCACCGACACGGCGGGGCGGTCGATCCGGAAGCCGGCGTCGAGGCGGGCGCGCATCTCCTTGGCGATGGTGGTCATGGCGGCAAACGAGGTCGCGCCACGGTGATAGAGCCAGTGCCAAAGCTGGCGCGAGCGAAGCCGCGTGCTGTCGGGGCGCTCGCCGGCGGCGACCAAGGCCGCGGCCAGTTCGGGCCGGGTGAGGCCGACCAGGCCAGACTTGCCTCCGGGCGGCGGTACCAGCCGGCCGCCGACGCGCACTTCAGCGACAATGGACATGGCTTAGTTGGCGCAGGCGGCGCCGATCGCCTTGAGGGCGGCGCTGAAACCCTTGAGCGAATAGTGGTCGAGCGTGGCCGTGCCCTTGGTGGAAATGCCCTTGACGGTCAGGGTTATTCCCTTGGCCATGGATTCGACCACGGCGCGGTCGGATTTGGTGTCGGGCGCCCAGGCCGCCTCGTCCTTGCCGAAAAGCGAGAATTTGTCGGTTCCGACGCTGGCCTCGATGCCCGTCTCGGCGCGCAGCTTGTAGCCAAAATAGACGCTGATCTCGTCGCGGGTGCGGGGCAAAGTGCGGAAGGTGACCATCAGGTAGACATTGCCGCGTTTGACGCCGAGGGGCTCGCTGGTCCTGGGCCGGGTCAGGGCGTAGCAGGTCTTGGCCTTGCCTTCGGTGAAGGCGAAGGCCTCCCAATCGTTGAATACGCCGATCTTGTCCGGCGCCGCCTGCGCGGCGGCTGGGATAGCGAATGCCGCAGCCAGGACAAGCACGCCCAATGCCGCAGCCAAGGCAAGAAATTCCCGGGGCCGCTTCATGGCGAATAGATAGCCAGAATAGCGGTTAATTTCCAGTGTGCGCTTCATCCTCGGGCGAAAATCAGGGTCGAGCCGCCAGCCGGCGGCGGCGTTTGGGGGCGCCGGCAACATGGGCGGGCGGGGGCGTGGGCAGAGCGCGCACCGAAATCGGCCGCTCGCCAAAGCGGCCCAGGGTCAGCAGCCGGTCGTACATGACGATGGCGCCGGCGATGCCCACATTGAGGCAGAACGCGGTGGGGATGCGCACCACATGCTCGCAACGCGCCATCACCTCGGGCGACAGGCTGCCGCGTTCGGGCCCAAGGATATAAGCCGCCTGCGGGGGGTGGCGGAAGGCCGGCAGCGGCGCCGCGCCGTCGATGAACTCGACCCCCACCAGCCGGCAGCCCTTGGGCAAACGCAGTTCGGCGGCGGAGGCAAAGTCATGCCAGGGCAATTGATCGGGGCTCTTGCTGGTGTCCGAGCACGCCTCGCGCACCGAGTATTCGGCGGCGACGGTGAAAATGAAGCTCGCCCCGAAGGCATGGGCGGAACGAAACAGGCTGCCGGCGTTCATCGGCTTGCTCAGCCGTTCGACCCCGATCCCGAAATAGCCACGCACGGCGGTTGGCCTCGATCCTGTTTCGTCAGCTAGTGTCCCGATTCTGAAATTCGCCAGGGTTCGATATCGGGCGCGACGCGAATTTCAGAATCAAAGGGACACTAGCAACGTATTGATACCTAGTGTCGTTCAGGTTCCGAAGTTTGCCCCGAGTCCGATATCGGTGATCTGGCAAACTTCGGAACCACGACACTAGCGTTGCAGCGAAAGCCGCGCCGCCAGGATATCGGTGATGCTCAGGTCCCATGACGGCCGCCGCGTCAACAGCAGTTCCGCCTGGGCGCGCTGGGTCTTGCCGAGCAGCGCGATCTGCAAATTGGCCAGGTCGAAGC
>CAZIVY010000241.1:0-3356 GCA_964542505.1 uncultured Rhodospirillaceae bacterium | reverse complement strand
TGGCTGGCCAGCCGGCGGCTGTTTGCAATCCCCTGCCCAGCGGCTATATTCCCCCTTCGTTGCAGCCCTAGCGGAGCTTGGTATGTTCGTTTCACCGGCCTTTGCCCAGGCCGCCGGCGGCGGAGCGTTCGATTACGTGTCTCTGCTGCCGCTGGTGCTGATTTTCGTCGTTTTCTATTTCCTCCTCATCCGGCCGCAGCAGACCAAGCTCAAGCAGCACCGCGCCATGATCGAGGCCATCCGCCGCGGCGACGTCGTCACCACCGGCGGCGGCATGGTCGGCAAGGTGACGCGGATCCTGGACGACGGCACGGTGCAGCTCGAAATCGCCGACAATGTGCGGGTGCGCGTCGTGCGCGCGACGATCGCCGACGTGCGCGCCAAGGCCGAGCCGGCCGGGGCCGACGAAAGCGGCGGCAGCACCGCGAAAAGCGGCGCCGGCGGGGAAAAGAAATCGGCGTGACGCCGCGTTTCTCGGGCTAGAGCAATGATGTACATGCCGACTTGGAAGGTGCTGCTGATCGTCGCGGCGACGGTCGCGGGCATCCTGTTCACGGCGCCCAATTTCCTGTCGCGCGAGACGGCGGCGGCGCTGCCCAAATGGCTGCCCCACCAGCAGGTCAATCTTGGCCTCGACCTGCGCGGCGGATCGCACCTCCTGCTCGAGGTGGATGTGGCCAAGGTCCTGGCCGAGCGCCTCGAGGCGCTGGTCGAAGGCGCGCGGGCCGAACTGCGCACGGCGCGCATCGGCTATAGCGGGCTGGGCACCCGCCCCGGCAGCACGGTGGCGTTGAAGCTGCGCGATCCGGCGCAAATCCCGCAAGCGGTGGAGGCGCTGCGCAAGCTGGCGGTGCCGGTCGTCCAACGCGGGGGCCTCGGCCTCGGCGGCGGCATCCCCGACATGACGGTGACCAGCGAGAGCGACGGCACGATCACGCTCCGGCTGTCGCAGGAGGCGCTGATCGAGCGCGCCTCCAACGCCGTGCAGCAGTCGATCGAGATCGTGCGCCGGCGCATCGACGAATCCGGCGTCAACGAACCCACCATCCAGCGCCAGGGCAGCGACCGCATCCTGGTGCAGCTTCCGGGCGTGGGCGACCCCGACCGCATCAAGCGCCTTCTGGGCAAGACCGCGAAGATGGTCTTTCGCATGGTGGACACCAGCCCCGACGCCAGCGAAACCAACGTGCCCCCGGGATCGGAACTGCTGGAAGCGGACGACGAACGCGACGCCTCCGGACGGGGACGCAAGTGGGTGGTGCGCAAGAAAGTCGAGGTCGCCGGCGAAAACCTGATCGACGCCCAGCCCACCGTCGATCAGCGCAACGGCCAGCCGGTGGTCAATTTCCGCTTCGACGCCGTGGGCGCCAAGCGCTTCGCCGAAGTGACCAAGGAAAACGTCCGCAAGCCCTTCGCCATCGTCCTCGACGACAAGGTGATCAGCGCGCCGGTCATCAACGAGCCGATCCTGGCCGGGTCGGGCCAGATCAGCGGCAATTTCACCATCCAGTCCGCCAGTGACCTGGCGGTGCTGCTGCGCGCCGGAGCGCTGCCGGCGCCGCTGAAAATCCTCGAGGAACGGACCGTGGGGCCCGACCTCGGCGCCGATTCCATCGCCGCCGGGCGCAACGCCACCATCATCGGCTTCTTGCTGGTGATGGCGTACATGGTGACCGGTTACGGCCTTTTCGGCGTCTTCGCCAATTTGGCGTTGATCAGCAATGTCTTCATGCTCATCGGCGCGCTCTCGATTCTCCAGGCGACGCTGACCTTGCCCGGCATCGCCGGGATACTGCTCACGCTGGGCATGGCGGTGGACGCCAATGTGCTGATCAACGAGCGCATCCGCGAGGAAACGCGGGTCGGCAAGTCGCCGCTGGCGGCGATGGAGGCGGGGTTTGGCCGCGCCTTCGGCACCATTCTCGACTCGAACCTGACCACCTTGCTGGCGATGGTCATCTTGTACGCGCTGGGCAGCGGCCCGGTGCGCGGTTTTGCCGTCACCATCAGCCTGGGGATCGCCACGTCCATGTTCAGCGCCATCCTGGTGGCGCGGCTGCTGATGATGACGTGGTGGCGCCAGCGCCGCCCGGCGGCGCTACCGGTCTAGGCATATCCATCATGTTTCGCCTGCGTCTCGTTCCCGACAACACCAAGATCCAGTTCATGCGCGGCCGCATCGCCGGACTGGTGGTTTCGGCGGTGCTGAGCACGCTTTCCGTCATTCTTTTCTTCTACCCCGGCCTCAACTACGGCATCGACTTCCAGGGCGGCATCGTCTTCGAAGTGCGCGTCAAGGGCGCCGCCGATTTTCCCGCTCTGCGCACGACGGTGGGCGGACTCGACCTCGGCGAAGTGACGCTGCAGGAATTCGGCTCGACGCAGGACGTGCTGATCCGGCTGCAACGCCAGGAAGGCGACGAGACGGCGCAGGAGCGCGCGGTGGCCGCGGTGCGCAAGACGCTGGCCGAGCGCTTTGCCGGCAGCGAGGTGCGGCGCGTGGAGGTGGTGGGCGCGAAGGTGAGCGCCGAGCTTTTCCGCGATGGCCTGCTCGCCGTCACTTTGGCGCTGGTGGGCATCATGATTTACATCTGGTTCCGCTTCGAGTGGCAGTTCGGAGTCGGCGCGGTGGTGACGCTGGTGCTCG
This sequence comes from uncultured Rhodospirillaceae bacterium, assembly GCA_964542505.1. Classification (GTDB taxonomy): domain Bacteria; phylum Pseudomonadota; class Alphaproteobacteria; order Ferrovibrionales; family Ferrovibrionaceae; genus CAZIVY01. The sequence goes on along the minus strand of CAZIVY010000241.1, from coordinate 709 downwards.
ACATCACCAAGGTGGTGGGCTTCTACGGCGTCACCGGCCTGCAATTCAACCTCACCAGCGTCGCCGCGATCCTCACCATCATCGGCTATTCGATCAACGACAAGGTGGTGGTCTATGACCGCATGCGCGAGAACCTGCGCAAGTTCAAGGCCATGCCGTTGCGCCAGTTGATCGACCTCAGCATCAACGAGACGCTGAGCCGCACCATCAACACCTCCGGCACCACCTTCGTCGCCATGCTGCCGCTGGCGCTGGTGGGCGGCGCGGCGGTAGAAGGTTTCGCCCTCGCCATGCTGTTCGGGATCGTCGTCGGCACCTCGTCGTCGATCTTCATCGCGGCGCCGATCTTGCTTTTCCTGGGCGAGAATCGGTTGCGCCGCGGACGCCCCGAGGCGACGGCCAAACCCGCCGCCGGCTAGGGCCATTCCCGGCCGATGGATCTTGTTCCCAGGATTCCGGCCGGCCGCCAGATCATCAGCGCCTATGGCGATCTGGGCTTTCGCATCCTCGGCCGCCGCCATGAGGGATCGCTGCTGGTCTTCCCCGACCGCACCCTGCCCTGGCCGCTTGCCGACATCGGCGGCTTGGCGCTCGAACACCTGACGCCGGTGCTGGAGGCCGAGCCGGCGGTGGAGCTTCTGCTTGTGGGTTGCGGCGCGCGGGCGGCGGCGGTTGCCCCCGCGCTTCGCGCCGCCATGCGGGCAAGGGG
>CAZIVY010000240.1:0-3182 GCA_964542505.1 uncultured Rhodospirillaceae bacterium | reverse complement strand
AAGAAGGCCATCGCGAAGCGTCCGAACAGCGTATAGAAAATCACCGAAAACGCGTAGTTGGGCAGGTGGAAGTACCAGTACGACCACCAGATGTCCTGACCGTTCATCGGCGCTTATCTACATGCCCGCGCGCGGGAAGGATAAGGGGCGGCCGGCCGCAAGAGCGGAGCGCAAGAGCGGAGCGCAAAAGAAAGGGGCGCAAAAGCGGAGCGCAAGAGCGGAGCGCAAGAGCGGAGCGCAAAAGAAACGGGCGCAAAAGAAATAGGCGGGGCCCGAAGGCCCCGCCCCATATCGGATTTCCGCCGCTATTCGTGCGCGGCGGTGGACCACTTGATGGCGCCCTTCGGCGTCCGGATGGAGTCGACGAACTCTTGCATCTCCTTCGACGGCGGCGCCGTCATCATGCTCACCACATAGGTCACGATGAACGCCACCGGCAAGCCGAACACCGCGCTCGAGATGTTGCGGATGCCGAACCACAGCGGCATGTCGAAGTAACGCGTGCCCACCAGGTAGAACAGGCAGACGCCGAACCCCGACATCATGCCCACGATGGCGCCGATGGAATTCGTGCGCTTCCACCAGATGCCGAGGACCAACGGCGCGAACAACCCGGCCGCGGCCAGGCTGAACGCCCACGCCACCATTTGGATGATGCCCGCCGGCCGCGTGCCGGCCACCGCCGCGGCGATGATGGCGACGACCACCAGCAACGCCCGCGCCACCGTCAGGCGCAGCAGCGTGCTCGCCTTCGGGTTGATCATCTTGTAGTAGACGTCGTGGCTCAACGCGTTGGCGATGGCGAGCAACAGGCCGTCGGCGGTGGAAAGCGCCGCCGCCAGGCCGCCCGCCGCCACCAGCCCCGACACCACATAGGGCAGGCCGGCGATTTCAGGCATCGACAAGACGATGATGTCCTGGTTGATGATGAATTCGGTGAGCTGCAGGATGCCGTCGTTGTTGGCGTCGCGGATGGTCAACAGTCCGCCCACTTGCGACCAGTTCTGCACCCACGCCGGCAACGAGGCGATGGGCTTGCCGATGACGTTGGAATAGACCTCCAGCTTGGCGAACGCCGCATAGGCCGGGGCGGTGAAATAGAGCAGGAAGATGAAGAAGATGCTCCAGCCCACCGACTTGCGCGCGTCGCGGACGTTCGGGGTCGTGAAGTAGCGCATCAAGATATGCGGCAGCGACGCCGTGCCCACCATGAGGCACAGCACCAGGGCCCAGAAATTATGGAACTCGACCCATGAGAACTTGCCCGCGGCGTCCACATAGGCCGCGGTGTGCGGCTTGGCGATGCCCAGCGCCTGCTCGAGTTGGGCGATCTGCGAGAGCGCCTGACCGTAGGTCAGTTCGGGGATCGGGATGCCGTACTTCTTCGTCGACAGCCAGACCACCGGCACCAGATAGGCCATGATCAGGATGATGTACTGCGCGATCTGCGTCCAGGTGACGGCCCGCATGCCGCCCAGCATCGAGCACACCAGGATGCCGAGCAGGCCGACGAAAATCGCCGCCTCGAAAGGCACGCCGATGAATCGCGAGGTGATGATGCCGATGCCAAAGCATTGGGCGACGATGTAGGTGAACGAAGCCGAGAACAGCACGATGACGCCGCAAAAGCGCGCCGCGTGCCCCTCGTAGCGGACGCCGAGGAAGTCCGGCACCGTGAACTGGCCGAATTTCCGCAGGTAAGGCGCCAGCAGGACGCCCACCAGCACGTAACCGCCGGTCCATCCCAGCACGAAGCCGAGGCCGCCATAGCCGTTGAGATAGAGGCCGCCGGCCATGGAGATGAAGGAGGCGGCGCTCATCCAGTCGGCGCCGGTCGCCATGCCGTTGTAGAACGCCGGCACCGCGCGCCCGGCGACGTAATATTCCGACAACTCGGCGGTGCGCGAAATGATGCCGATATAGGCGTACACCGCGATGGTCAGGAACACGAAACAGTAGCCGATGATTCGGTTCGGCACGCCCAACTGTTCGAGGACCGCGAGAATGAGAACGAACCCGACGAAACCGCCGGCATAGCCGCCATAGATGCGGCCGAGGTTATCTAGAAATGCCTGTTTGCCTACATACGCCATGGCGGTTCCCCTATTCCTCGGCCACGCCGAATTCTTCGTCGATCTTGTTCTGCGCCGAGGCGTTCCAGAAACAGAGAACGACGTAGGAAATCAGCGACCCTTGCGCGGCCATGTAAAATCCGAGTGGAAAGCCCAGGATCGAGATGCCGTTCAGTTGCGCGGCGAAGAAGTGCACGAAGAAGCTGAAAAAGAACCACAGACCCATGATGGTCCACATCAGTTTGGACGTGCGCTGCCAGTATTCGTCTGCCCGTTTGGGGCTCAATCCGCTGCTCATGGTCGTTTGCCCTCCATGTTGCCCGCCGCTACCGCCAATGCCCTGGCCGCGCGGCTACTTGATCGTAAACCCTTGATCGTTCCCATCCGGCCCCGCGATACCGCCCCCGAAAGCGCTGGCTCGCACCGCGCGTCGCCGCGCGATCCGCGAAGGGCAATCGTGCCATGGCCGAATATTGTGTGACTTAGCCTCCCCCTCAGCGCCCGATTACCCATTCGGTCGGACGTGTTTAGTATAAGTAACGGCTCTGATATCATGCCGACCCCGTCGGTGACAACCCCGTCGGCGGCGGCAGGAGAACGGCTGGCGGTGACGGTGCGTAGCGACGAAATACCGGCATCCGCCCCGGGCCTCCACCTCGTGCTGTGGGATCGCATTCGCCGCCTGTGGGGCGAGCCCGCGCTGTCCACCGTTCCGGCGCTGCGGAAGTTCCTGAGCGAGCGGGCGGCGTTCGTCGCCCAGAAGTCGGCGATCGACTATTGCCGCGGCAAGACCGGACTGTTCTCGTTCCAGTTGTTCGCCGAAAGGCCCTTTATCGACGCCCTGGCCGTTTGCCGCTGGGAAACCTTCGCCGCGACCTTGAGTGACGTCATCATCCTTGCCGAAGGCGCCTTGCGTCCCGCCGCTGGCGGGCAGGCGGCGTTTGTGGCCAAAGGTCTCGCCGCCTTATATCGCCAGTCTCTTCTGGATTTTCCGCTGCCCCAGCACCGGCCCCAAGGCTGGGACGACGCCGTGGAGGCGTTTCGCCTGCGCCTCGACGAGGCCGCGCGGGCGCCGCCGCGGGCCGCCGCCGACGTGGCGATGCACAGCGC
>CAZIVY010000239.1:0-14524 GCA_964542505.1 uncultured Rhodospirillaceae bacterium | reverse complement strand
CATCGGCAGCGTGTGCTCGAGGCCGGTGAAAATGAAAATCTTTTCCGGTCCCTTCTCGCGGATCAGGGCCCAGGCGTGCTGCAGTTTCCGGAAATCGTCCTCGGTGCTGGAGAGAATCTTGCCCCGCGCGTAGGACAATGTTGGCGCGTGGGCGTTGCCAAACCGGTCCACCGCCGGCGCGGGCCTGTCCTTGCTTTCGATGCGCTTCAGAGCTTGTTTCATGATCCCATCCCACTATTCTTCTGTTGGTGCCAGCCCGGCCGCATTCGGCGGCCCATGCTTGGATATCTGCAACTATGCCCAATGCCTTTGCGGAACGCAACGAAAGGCCGGGGTCGAGTGCCGGAAAGATGCCGGCGTGCTGGACGAAACGCCCGGCGCCTACAAGGACATCGATGCGGTGATGGCCGCCCAAGCCGACCTGGTGGAGGTCGTCCACACTCTCAAGCAAATCGTCTGCGTCAAGGGCTGAAACAAAAGTTCTGGACCTGGGCCGGACCTGGACTTTTTTCCTAGCTACGAAAAACCAGTTAACTAATTGTTATTATTGGTCGGGGCGACAGGATTTGAACCTGCGACCTCCAGTCCCCCAGCCAGAAATTATACGATAACGCGGGATAACGCCGGCGCACAAATATTTTGCCAGACACGTCTAAAACCCTTGTAAAATAGGCTCCGCAAGCGTACATGGTGTAACGTCCGATAAAATGGGCGGCCGCGATGGTCTGTAAGCCCCATGTAAGCCCGGAGGAAAAAATGGCCTACCCGCAGTCGGAAAAACCGTCTCGATCTGTAAGCCCGAAAACCCGGGCTTACAATCAAATGGCCTACCCGCAGTCGAAAGACGTGAAGATCATCACGTCCAATCATGTCGAGAACGCGAAGCCCGCCGCGCCGGGCACGCGCTATTTCATCCGCGAGCGCAGCTTGCCCGGCTTCGCCTTGCGCGTGACCGACACCGGCGCCCGATCCTACGTCGCCGTGCGTCGCATCGGCGCCGCCGGCAATCCGGCTTACCTGAAAATCGACCGGGCCAGCCTGGCCGAGGCGCGCGACGTGGCGCGGGACTGGCTTAACTTGATGGCGGCGGGCCGCGACCCGCGCGAGGTGGAGGCAACCGCCAAGGCCGAGGCCAAGCGCGCGGTTGCACAGGTGGAAGGCAACACCTTCGCCGCCCGGTGGGCGCTGTACGACAAGAAGCACGTCACGACGTTGAAGCCGAGCTCGCAAATCGAAGTGCGCCGGCCCTATCGCGTTTATTTCGAGCGCGCCTTCGGCGCCCGCCCGCTGGAATCGATCCGGCGCGGCGAGATATCCGACGTGCTGAACAAGATCGCCGCGCCTGTCGCCGCCAACCGCGCCTATGGCGTCATCCGCGCGTTTCTCGCCTGGTGCCTACGCAAAGGCTATCTCGACGCCGACCCATCCCCGCGCGAAGCGCCAAACCCCAAGGCCGAAAAAGAACGCGCCCGCGTCCTGACCGACGCCGAACTCAAGGCCCTTTGGGCGGCGGACTTGCCGTTTCCCTTCGGCCCCTATCTCAAAATGCTGTTGCTGACCGGGCAGCGGCGCGGCGAAGTCGTCGGGATGCTATGGGGCGAAATCAAGGGCAACGATTGGCATATCCCGGCCGAGCGCACCAAGGCCGGACGCGCTACCGTCGTTCCGTTGTCCGCGCCCGCGCTCGCCGTGCTGGCCGGTCTGCCGCGCCTTGGGCCTTTCGTGTTCGCCTTGTCCGAACACAATCACGTCAAGGATCATTCCAACATCAAGGCCAGGATCGACCGGGCCAGCGGCGTTGCCGACTGGCGTATCCACGATATCCGCCGCACTGTCGCCACCGGGCTTGAGCGCCTCGGCTTCGCTTACGAAACACGCGCCGCCGTGCTGAATCATTCCAAGAGCGCGCGCGAAGGCGTGACCGCGATTTATTCCCGCCACAACTACGCCGCCGAGAAACGCCACGCCCTTGAGGCATGGGCGGCTTTTCTCGACGGCCTGGTCAATCCGGCGCCTGACAACATCGTTCGGCTAGGCACCGCGCGGGCCGGTTGATCGCTCCCAGGGCTGTCCTTCTTTTTTCGGATGTCGCTGCGACGTGCAGCCGCGCAGCGAGAAGCGCCCCCGCTTGGCGTCAAGTATTGTCACACTCGCACCCGGTCCTAGACGTCTTTGCCTATCGCAACCCGGCTCTGAACGGGGGCGTAAAGAACGCTGATAAATCGATGAGGGCCTCGGCTTCCACCACGGGTAAGGGAAAGGGTTCGTACCCCCCCGTGTTACAGCCGCCGGGAAATGAAGCCTCAATATTAGAACGTATGATAACCACCTGAGGGACAGCACCAAGCAGTGCTACATAAACAGTAGCACCCGGTATTTGGACCGCTGTCACCGGTACTAGGCCCCCCTGTTCCTGTAGCAGCGGCGTGCCAGAACAATCGTTGGATTCGAACCACACGGCGTTAGAACTGGCATTCCCGTCGAACCCCCCACTCGACACGTTAACGACAAATGCTTTGCCCGCGACTTGGAACATGATCACGGCTCTAAACCCATCCGTCGTGCCTGCCCACTGGCCCACCCTTCTACCATTGGCATCAAACACCTGGGGATGGGGATGAGTCGCGGGGGGATGAGTTGGCGCGGGGGACTGCGCGTGAGCGGTGGGGACTACAAGCGGTAGGATTAGCGAGAACAGGATGGTAGCCGCGATTCCGAATGTCTTTTTCATGGGTCCCTCCAAAGGCGTTGTTATGGCCACAAATATCCCCTCTATTTACCACTTTATCCCCTTATCCTTTATCCGGCAAATACAACACCTTAGGACCGTTCCGGAAAGTTAGAATCTAACTAAACGGGTTGCGGTAAAGCGGCGCAGCATGAGCCGGATCATGGCGAGGCGGGTGAAACCGCGACGGAGCCTTGCGCGCATCAACGTTCGCCATCCCACGGCGTCGCCCACGGCGGCGGCGACCATCGCTTGCCGTCCGCCACCGGCGCGGGCTTGGCGGGCGCAACGGCAGGCTCGGCAGGCGCTTGGGTATCAGCGGCCACCGGCGGCGTTTGTGCGCTATCCTGGCCCGGCGTGGCGGCGCTGGCGGCGTCACCGGCATGATCTTGCGGCGTTCCAACCCCGGCAACAACGCCAGCGCGTTGAACACGGAGTCGCTCTCCGGATTCCACAAGTTCGTCAAGAACGTGCTGCCTTAGCGCGTCAACGTCCCCGGCGCGATCCAACATGCCGAACAACTTCGCCCTGGCGCCGCCAGCAAGCCCCGAAAAGTCCGACTGCGCGGCGGCAGGCGGCGGCGGCGGGCAAGCGGCGTGAAATTCCTTGATATAGGCCAACAGGGCGGCCTGGCGCGCGGACAATTCTTGGAATTTCCAGATCGCGATATCCTCGGAGCACGCCATGTCCTTTTGCATCAAGTCGATTCGCCACGTCGTTTCCATGATCTGCTTAATCAGCAACTCTTGACTCGCCGAAGGTGCGCCGCCGGTCTGTGCCACCAGGCCCCGGTATTGCTCGGCCTGTAGCCTAGCGATCTTGGTTCGCCGGTCCGGGTCCAATAGGTGCTTGAGCGCCGAGAAAGGCCCCAGCCTATGCGCCCGCCGAACGCGCTTCTTCGGCTTGGTTTGTAAGCCAGGTGTAGGCCCGGCTGGCATGTTCGGCCCCGATATCTGGCGCATTTTCTTATCCCTCAATGACTTACCTAACATCAACCCACAGTTGCCCGATCAGAAGGTCGCTAAACTTCCTCGTTTCGTACCACCGGCGCCGGCCTCGCACGCGAAGAGCGCGCTTCGTTTTCAAGCCCTGGCTCCTGCCCCATCAAGCCCTCAACCCACCGAATGATGCGATATGACAGGTCCCCCAGTTATCGGCGTCCCGCGCGCGCGCGTAACGTAGATATACCGCTAACGTGTCATTGCCCGTCATTGGCCGCCGTGGGCATGGCCTAGTAACTGGCCTGTGTCCTCCAGCCATTGGACAACCACCCGCGAAGTTTTGGCCGAGGCGCGCTCGCGCAGTCGAAGCAGCCCACCGCAATGGCGGCAGTGCTCGGCCTCGACTTTCATGTTGCCGCGCAACGCCAGGGCAACGTTTGCCAGCCCCTTGAGGCTTGGCATCCTGCCGGCGGTGCGGCGTTCTGTAAGCAGCCGCTCAAACAGGTCCTCGGGCAGTTCGGCGAGCAGCTTCGTGCGCCATAAATGCGCCCGGCTGACGCCCATCAATTCGGCCATGCGGCGATCGGAATAGGTTTCGAGGCCCGCTTGGCAATTGCGCATGTAGTCCTCGACGGTAGTGGCCGGGCGCCAGTTCGGTCTATCGCTGTGGGGGTGGCTCCCCGGGGGGCCAGGCGAAGTCATTGGCCGTACCGGCTGTCGTCGCTGTAGTCGGGCCGCTTCAATCGGATGCCCTCGAATCCGCGCGCAGTTGATGTTCTTTTCCATGCGTAGCCCCGCGTCCGCAACGCCTCGGAAAAGCGTTTCATCGTGCCGGGTGTTTCCGCCGCGCGTTCGGCCCATGCGCGCCAGGACTGGAATAGGGCCGTCGTGGTTTCGAAGGTGAATTCGTTCCCGGCTTCGGTGGATTCTTCGAGCCAGGTTTTCAAGGCGTCTTCCTCGGCGAGGTAGCTGTCGGTTGCGTTGCGGACTGCGGCGGGCGGCGCCAGGCCGATGCGCTGCCACTCGCGGCACCCTTCGAGCATCCAATTGAGCACGCCGGGCCATTCGGCCTTGAGCTTGTCGGCAAGGTTGAGGTCGCGTTCGGCGGGCGGGATTTGCACCGCGAAGGGGATCAGGTGCATCCGGCGCCTGATTGCTTCATCGACGGAGCGCAGGCTCGGCTTGTGGTTGCCGCAGATCAGCAACTTGAAGCGTGGGGCAAACGTGAAAAAGTCCTGGCGCATGAAACGGGCGCTGATCGGATCGCCGCCGGTCAATGACTTGAGCTTGGCTTCCGACCACCGCCGGCCTTCCTCGGTTTCCGTGGCGATGACAAGGCGCGCGCCCGCCAACAGGGCAAGTTCGGTCGGGTGCCGTTCGCCCCGGCTTTCGATAAAGGTTTCAATCGGCGCGGCAACGGCGTAGTCGCCCATCACGCCACCGATGGTAGAGGTGAAAGTGGATTTTCCGTTCGCGCCGGTTCCATAGAGAAAAAACATGACGTGTTCGCGCACCGAGCCGGTGAGGCAGTAGCCGGCGACGCGGGCGAGGTAGGCTTGCAGATCGGCGTCGTCGCCGGTCACGCGCTTGAGGAAGCCTTGCCACAAGGGGGCGGTCGCGGCGGCGTCGTGGATCGTGCCGGTGATCTTCGTCATGTAGTCGGCGGGGCGGGGCGCGAACGTCTGCCCGGTTTGGAGGTCAATCGTCATCGTTCGATCCCTTCGTGTTGAGCAGCCAATCGCCCGCGTCCCATTGCGCCACGGTCGCGGCATGACGCCTATCGGCCTTGGTCAATCGTTCGACGGCGGCGACGGTCTTGGCCGAGGCCAAGGCGGCCCTGATGCGCTTATCGCCGGCTTGGCTTGAGGCGGCGCGGCAAACGGCCCGCGCAAGGTCGAAGGCGTGCAGGGTGTCGTCCACCTTCCAGCGGGTGCCGTCGAAGCGGTGCCAGCGCGACCACGCGGCGACGTAGCACAAATCGTCGGCATGTTTGGCGGAAAATCGCAGCGCCAGGGCTTCGTCAGAAAATTCCGGCGGGCGCGCGTCCTCAAGCTCGATTTTCGGCGGCGCGTCCTCGCCGAGGTCGATTGATTGCGGATCGGGCAAATTATTGGTCAAGGTCAACTCCCGCGCCCTTTGTCGAGCGCCGCGAACAACCGGCAATAGGCGCGCCAAGCGTCGGCGCACTTGCAAATGTTGGCAAAGCTCGGCTTGGCGACGACGGCCCGCTGCAATTCGAGCGCGCGAAGATAAGCGGCTTGCGCCTGGCCCTCGCTTGCCGGGAAGCCGTGCCGCGCGAATGGAAGGATCGCCGCCGTCATGCGGCTGCCTTGCCGCGCATTGCGCCTGCCCGCGTGATCTTGAACGGCGCCCATCGCTCGACCTCGGCGCGAAGCCGACGCTCGGTCGCGGCGTCGGCGCATTGGACCGAGGCGACGCCGGCGAAAAGATCGAGCGGATCGATGGTCCAGCGTAAAATGCAAGCGCCGCGCCCGCCGCTCGCGGCCCACGCGGCGGGCGTCGGGAACAGCACCAGCGAGCCGCCTTCCGCCGCCGCCTGCTGCAACGCCTGCCAGCCGAGCAGCGGCCAGTCGTTGACTTCCAGCCACCAGCGCCCCGGCGCTTCCGGGCGCCAGGCGATCACGTTGTCGAAAATCGGCCCGAGCTCCGGCGCGTCCCACGTTTCGGGGCCGGCGACGGGCAGGCATAGCGCATCAACTTCGCCGCCCCACCAGAAAGTGCCGTCGGGTTGCGGCGTGATCCGCGCGCTTTCGGCGCGCAGACATTCGGCGGGCAATGCCGGCGACGACGCGGCGTAAGATTTCACCGAGCGGTCGAGCGCGATTGTCACGGCTGGCCTCAATGCGCCTTGCCCGGCGCCACGGCGCTGCACAGCGCAACGCGGTCAAGGACGGCATGGCCGAGCATGGTTACGAACGGCCGCCAGATTTCAGGGTCGATCCCCGGATGGAGAAACCGCATCGTCACGTCAACGGCGGACGTGATCGCCTCTACATCGCGCACGATGCCCCGCGCCGTCGCCCCCGGCTCGGCCAGGCGGGCGGCGATGGAATCGGCGAGCATCTTGCCGGTGCCGTCCAGCGATTCGTAAGCGCCGGTCCCGGTCATGGCTGGCGCTCCACCTTCGCGCGCCGCACGGGCCGGCTGGCGATCCAGGCCGAGATTTCGGATTCGCGCCAACGGCGGCTGTTCAGGCCGATCAGTTGCCCCGGCGGGAATCCTTCGCGCTCGACCCATCGCGCCAGCGTGACCCGATTTTTCAGGACGCCAAGCTGGACCAATCCCCGAAAATCAATCAGCCGATCCATTTTTTTCTCCAACGTATGACAAGCGCGAAAGTCCGGTTACCTTGTGGGCCTTGACGCGCCTCTCGAACTATGTTTATCTTATGCGCGCTCTTATACGCGCCGTCAAGAAAAAAGAGAGAACAATGGCAGGCAAATCGCTCAGGCAACTTTTTACGCTCGCTGATGTCGCAGCCGCGACCGGCGGCCAGGTCAGCCCGAACACGTTGCATCAATGGATTTCGCGTGGACTCTTAGCCACCCCGCTCAATCCCCTCGGTGGCCGGCGGCTTCAGTTCCATGTCTTGCAAGTGCTCGGCATTGCGCTGATCTGTGAGTTCAAGCGCGCCGGCATTGATCTTGAGCGGGCTGCGGACTGGGCGCGCTCGGTGGTAGGCCAAATCGTTTTTCAAAGGCATCGCGGCGATATCGTCGCGTTCAACCCGCGCGATAAGGCGCCGATGCACTTCCCGCGCGCCGAATTCGTCAATGCCGTGGTCCGCGACAAAACCGTTGTTGGCCCGCTCACCATCATCGATCTTGCGGTCCTGTATCGGCAGGTCGTCGCCGCGCTCCAAGAGGGCGTCGCGGCCAAGGTCAAAATCCCCGCAACGCTCCTTGCCGCCTTCGGCTTGAGCGCGGCCGACCGCGCCCGCGACGAAGCGCGCCCATGACTTTATCCGCCCGCCGCACGCCGGACCACCACGGCCACGCCAGCGCGATGCTGGCACCCGCCGTCCCGGCGAAGGCGGGCAAAGGCCCACGGATGCGCCCTAGCGTGATGCTGGCGGCGCGGCGTGGGCGACACCGGACAACGCACGCTCTGAGTGATTCTTAGCGGGTGTTGCGGTTCACCGCCGGCTTTGCCGGCAGATCGCAACCTTGATCGAGGATGACTCCAATGGACGACGAAAACCTAGTGCGAGAACTGCAAAATTCGACTGAGCGACTCTTGACGGGCGTAGAGCGCGACCACGGCCGCCTGGACAGGTTGGAAAAGAACGTCAAGCAACTGGCGATTGCGGTTCAGAGGCCGCAGATCGGCAACAGCTCGGGCGGCACGTTCTTCGGCGGCGACGGCGCGGACGCGGAACTTGAGCGCAAGGCGCTCAACGCTTTCGCCCGGCACGCCATGCCCCAGGAGCGGCTGCAATCGTTCCTTGAGCGGAACGGTGAATTCAAGGCGCTGTCCGTCGGCACCGATCCGCAGGGCGGATTTTCCGTTTTGCCGACGTTCAGCACCGCGATCATGGAATTGCAACGGCTGATAAGCCCTGTCCGCAGCCACGCCAGGGTCGAAACGATAGGGTCCGACGCCTTTGAGGAATTGCAATCCCGCGACAATGCCGCCGTCGCCTGGGTCGGCGAAACGTCGGCGCGCACGGTGACGGACAATCCGACGCTGGCGAAAATCCGCGTGCCGGTTCACGAATTGATGGCCATGCCGGCGGCGACGCAAACAATTCTCGACGATGCAAGTTTCAACGTCGAGGATTGGCTTGCGCGCAAGATCGCGGAAAGTTTCGCGGCCGAGGAAGGGACGCAGTTCTGCAACGGCAACGGCGTGAGCAAGCCGCGCGGTCTTCTGACTTATCCAACGGCCGCGACCGGCGACGCCACGCGGGCCTGGGCCGTGTTTGAGCATGTCGCAACCGGCGTCAACGGCGCGTTCGCGGCGAGCGCCACGGCAATCGATGTTTTTCATGAAACGATTTCCAAATTGAAGCCGCGCTATCTGACCAATGCCAAATGGTTCATGACGCGCTCCGTCCGCGCCGCCGTCGGCAAGTTGAAGGATTCGACCAACCGCTCGCTGGTTCAGGACTCGCTTGCACTCGGTCAGCCCGATTCGATCCTGGGCTATCCGCTCGTCATCATCGAAGACATGCCGGCGCTCGCCACGAACAGCTTATCCGTCGGCTTCGGCGACATGAGGCAGACGTACATCGTCATCGACCGGGCCGGCCTTCGCGTGCTCCGCGATCCCTACACGAACAAGCCGAACGTGCTTTTTTACTCAACCGTCCGACGCGGCGGCGACGTGCAGAATTTCGAAAGCCTGAAATTCATCAAGGCCAGCACCGCGTAACGGCGGCGTCATTTCGCTCAGGGGTGAGCGCGGGGCGGTCCGCAAGGGCCGCCCCTACTTTTCGGCTTTCTTGGGCGGGTATTCAGCTAGCACTTGGTACTTCGTCGCCGGCTCGCTCTGGATGATCTGCCAGCGCCGCCAAACTAATGATTTCCCCGTTGAGACTGGCCCAGCGGCCGAAAGATCACCATTCTCCAAATCCAGCTTGAGTATTCTTCCATGGACTCCGGGGGCCAAAACCATCATGTGTAATCGGCCGTCAAAGTTAAATATGTCCCCCGGCTCCCCCTGCCGTATCTCCGGGAGCATATCGGATGACGCCATCATGGCGTCGGGATAGGCCATGAACGGCTGATCGGCGACAACGTTTGCTGAAATCACGCATGGCAGGCCGCCACAATCTCGCAATCCGGGGGCCAGCACCACGCAAAAGGCCTGGGCTGGCGCATCTGCCTCCCGAAGTTGTCCTTTCACGCAATAGCGCATGGCACGTTCGATGTTGACGGCGAAAAGAGTGCCGGCCTCAACTTCCAAAAACGTGGTTGGCATCCCCGGCAACTGAATCTTCATTCATCCCATCCGTTCATTGGGGGGAGCCGGTGCAAGACCGCATCCCCGACTTGCGCGCCGCCACCTGACGCCAAGCCAGCGGGCGATGATCGTGGCGAAACTGGCTAATATCCCCCTGGGTGGCTCGAAAGACAAAGTAAATCAATCTATTAAACCAGGTGACCAATTTACGTCACCTGCTGTTTCGACGCAGGATGCAGCGGACATGGCGGGATTCATCGGGCAACGGTTGTTGACGCCAAGACGGTGCTGAGCAAGGGCACCAAGGCGCAAATCGCAGCGGTGAAGCCTGCGGCGCCCGGCAAGCGTTACTTCATCCGCGAGCGGAACTAGGCCAGGTTTTTTCATTCTGTAAGCCCGGATGTAAGCCCTAGAGGATTCGCGCCTGACGTAAGAAAATACCATTTACTAAGTCTTTGTTTTTTATCGTTTATTGGTCGGGGCGACAGGATTTGAACCTGCGACCTCCAGTCCCCCAGACTGATGCGCTACCAGGCTGCGCTACGCCCCGACCTTTCGCGAGCCGAAGGAATACTCCGTTCGCGAAGCGAAGAGATACCAAGGCTCCGCGGCGGCGTCCATCGACGCGACGCGGCGAATAACGATTCTTGGCTTGATTACTGGGCGGCGGTCGCTAGCGGCTTGCCGCGATCGACGATGTAGACGGCGAGAACCTTGACCGGCGCGCCGCTCGTGTTCTTGGCGTCGTGATTCTTGCCCGCCGGAATGGTGTAGGAGTCCCCGGCCTTCAGCGCCAGCGGCGCTTCGCCTTCCACTTCAAGCACGGCGGTTCCTTCGACGACATAGCCCATCTCGTAGCCGAAATGCGTGTGACGGCCGGCCGCGGCGCCCGGCGCGATCTCGGCCAAGCCAAGCACCGCTTCCTTGGTGGCGACGTCGGCGAGCTCGGCCTTCTGCAGGATCGTCCGCTTGATGCCGGCTTGCTGCGCGTGCAGTTCCTCGTTCGTCAGCGCGCCTAGACCGAAGCTCAACAACCCAACCGTGCCAAGAATAAAAGCTGTCCTGTGGCGCATCGTCTCCTCCCATTGCCTGTTTGGCCGGAACATTCGGATGAACCCCGGCTTCGAGCGCAAGCCGTACGGCTTGCGCCTTATTTGCTCAGATTGGCGAGATCGCGCTTCAGCGCCAACAGCTCGGCCAGCACCCGATCGAGCGCCGCCGCCGGGGGGCGCGCCGACGGCTCGCGCGCCAGCGTCGCCCGCGCCACGCCGCGTCCGCCAGCGTCGCGCAGCACCTTTTGCACGCCGCGAATCGTATAGCCTTCCTGGTAGAGGAGCGAGCGTATGCGCCGCAGCAGGTCGACGTCTTCCGGGCGGTAATAGCGTCGTCCGCCGCCGCGTTTCATCGGCTTGATCTGATTGAACTTGGTTTCCCAGAAGCGCAGCACGTGCTGCGGCACGCTCAGGTCGCCGGCGACTTCGCTGATGGTGCGAAAGGCCGCGCTCGATTTCGCGGGCCCGGCGGCCGCGTGCGAACTATCGGCTATGGAGCTCACGCCTGCGCCCCGCGCTGGGCGCCGCCGGCGGAGTTCGAGGTCAGTCCCTGGTTGATGCGGTCCTTCAGCACATGGCTGGCGCGAAACACCAGCACGTGACGCGGACGAATGGGGACTTCCTGTCCGGTCTTCGGATTGCGGCCCATGCGGCCGCTTTTCGAGCGCACGTGAAAACTGCCGAACGACGAAATTTTTACTGATTCGCCGCGCGCCAACCGGCGCGCCAATTCGTCGAGCACGCGCTCCACCAGATCCGCCGACTCGTTACGCGACAAGCCGACTTCCTGGTACACCGCTTCGCTGAGCTGCGCCCTTGTCACCGTATGTCCCGTCATGGCCTCCCCCGATTTTTGCGGTGAGCCTATAGCGGCCACGGAAGTCAGTCAATACAAGGGGATAGATAGAATTCTTCAACCAAGAGCGGGCGCCGCGGCGAAAGCTGCGGCGGGCCTCTACCAGCGCGCCAGCGCGCTACCCCAGGTGAAGCCGCCGCCCATGGCTTCCATCAGCACCACCTGGCCCTGGCGGATGCGGCCATCGCTCACCGCTTCGTTCAGCGCCAGCGGCACCGACGCCGCCGAGGTATTTCCGTGGCCGCCGATGGTGACGACGACGCGCGCGGGATCGACGTTGAGCTTGCGCGCCGTGCCTTCCAGGATGCGCAGATTGGCCTGGTGCGGGACCAGCCAATCGATGTCGGCGGGCGTCAGGTTCGCGGCTTCCAGCGCTTCGTGCACCACCCGCGTCAAGTTGACCACCGCGTGACGGAACACCTCCCGCCCCGACATGCGCAAATGGCCCACCGTGCGCGTCCGCGAAGGCCCGCCATCGACGTAAAGCAGGTCGCGGTAGCGCCCGTCGGAATGCAATTGGGTATTGAGAATGCCGCGGTCGGCGCCGTTGCCATTGCCGTTGGCGGCCGACAGCACCACCGCACCGGCGCCGTCGCCAAAGAGCACGCAGGTGCCGCGATCCGTCCAATCCAGGATGCGCGAAAAGGTCTCGGCCCCGATCACCAGGGCCTTGCCGGACTGCCCGGCCTTGATGAAATTATCCGCGACGGCCAGGGCGTAAATGAAGCCCGTGCATACCGCCTGCACGTCGAACGCCGCGCCGCGCACGATGCCAAGTTCGCCCTGCACGCGGCAGGCGGTGGCCGGGAAGGTATCGTCGGGAGTGGCGGTGGCGACGATGATCAGAT
Source organism: uncultured Rhodospirillaceae bacterium (assembly GCA_964542505.1). Taxonomy (GTDB): domain Bacteria; phylum Pseudomonadota; class Alphaproteobacteria; order Ferrovibrionales; family Ferrovibrionaceae; genus CAZIVY01. Next base: position 2,174 of record CAZIVY010000239.1, on the reverse strand, counting down.
CGATTTCGCTGGCCGCCACCTTGGCGTTCGCCAAGGCCTGCTTGGCGGCGGCGATGGCCAGGTCCGAGGTGAACTCGCCCTCGGCGGCGATATGACGCTCGCGAATACCGGTGCGCTCGGAAATCCATTCGTCGCTGGTGTCCACCATGCGCGCCAACTCGGCGTTGGTGAGCACGCGCTCCGGCAAATAACCGCCGCAGCCGCTGATAACCGATCGAATCACGGCGCCACCGCTGCCGGCTGCGCTTCCGGGGCGACCGAGGCGGCGAAGCGCTGGAAATCGGCGGCGATGCGTTCGATGACCCGGTCGCGCACCATGTCGATGGCTATTTCGATCGCGGCGGCGAAGCCCACCGCGTCCGTGCCGCCGTGACTTTTCACCACCACGCCCTTGAGCCCGAGAAAGACGCCGCCATTGTAGTAGCGTGGATCGAGCCGCTCGCGGAACAAGGTCAGCGCCGGCCGCGCCAGCAGATAACCCAGCCGCGACACCAGCGAACGGCGGAAGGAAAGCCGCAGGAAGGTGGTCATCAACCGCGCCGCGCCCTCGGACGCCTTCAACGCCACATTGCCGGTGAACCCGTCGGTCACCACCACGTCCACGGTTCCCTTGGCGATGTCGTCGCCTTCGACAAAGCCGTGAAAGTCGAAGGCGAGATCGGTGGCCGCGCGCAGCGTCTCCGCCGCCGCCCGGATCGACTCGTGGCCCTTCAGTTCCTCGACGCCCACGTTCAGCAAGCCCACCAAGGGCCGCGTCCGTCCAAGCACCGAATGGGCGAAATTCGCCCCCATGACGGCGAACTGGACCAGGTGTTCGGCGCCGCACTCGATGTTGGCGCCCAGGTCCAGCACCACCGTCTCGCCCCGTTCGGTGGGGAACGCGGACGCGATCGCCGGGCGGTCGATCCCGGGCAGCGTCCGCAGCACCACCTTCGACATCGCCATCAGCGCGCCGGTGTTGCCCGCGGACACGACGCCATCGGCCTTGCCGTCGGCTACGGCGTCGATGGCGAGGCGCATGCTGGATTGCCGGCCCTTGCGCAGCGCCTGGCTGGGCTTGTCATGGCTGGTGACCACGTCGTCGGTATGAACGATGTCGCAGGCGTCGCGAAGTTCGGGATTCGCCTCCATTTGGGGCTTCAGCCGCCGCTCGTCGCCGAACAGGCGGAAACGCGCGTGCGGATGGCGCTCGCGGATCCGCGCGATCCCGTCAAGCACCATCTGCGGCGCGTTGTCGCCACCCATGGCGTCCAAGGCGATGGTGCAGCGCGCGTTCACCGGTCGGGCGCCCCTCCCTCTCGCGGGGAACGATCAACCACCTTCGGCGACGGGGACGATTTCCCGCTTGGCGTAGTGCCCGCACGCCCCGCACACATGATGCGGACGCTTCAATTCGCCGCAATTCGGGCATTCGGCGTAGGACGCGGCGCCCAGCGCCAGGTGAGAGCGCCGCATGTCGCGGCTTGATTTCGACTTCTTTTTCTTCGGTACGGCCATGGGTTCAGCTTCTCGTTTGCCGCCGACCGGCGGCGGGTGAAGGGGGAGCGTTCGTGGCGCCCGCCGGCGGAGCCTGCAAGTCGCGCAGGCGATCGAAGGGGCCTCGGGGGGTATCGCCCGGCGTCGCCATCTTCAAGGTGGCTCCGGGCAATCGCGGATAGGGGTCGAGGGCGAGGCCCAGTTCTTCCGCCAGGGCTTCGCCAACGTCGATCTTGCCCTCGACGATTGGGTCGGGAGGGTCGTCGCCTTCCGCGTCGATCGGTTCATCGGTGGCGTCCGCCTTGGCGGCGGCGCTGTAGCTGCGCCCGAACGATTCGTCCACATGGGCGCGGATCGGTTCGAGCGAAACGACGCAGGTCTGGACAACGTCGGCGACCAACCTTCCGCTCAAGCGGAACAAGTCGTCATCGTCCTGCTCCAGGCACAATTCGCCGTGCAGCGACACGATGTCCTGAAGGTCAAATCGCGCCGCCAAGCGGCGGCGTTCGTCCACCGTGGTCTCGACAACGATACTCAGCGCCGGACCATGCCAATGCGACGTGTCCACCATTCGGCTCAATTCAGCCGCCAGCGCCTTTGATCTCGTCGCTGCCATGTCGGCTATCCTATCGTTTGGGCGGGCGATTGGGTACTGGCCTCGCCGGCGGCTTCCGGCGGAGGAGCGCCTTAACCCGCCG
>CAZIVY010000238.1:0-3379 GCA_964542505.1 uncultured Rhodospirillaceae bacterium | reverse complement strand
GCGTCGGCGCTGATCGCCAACGGCGTGCGAACGGTCGGCCGCAGCTTCAAATATCACCGCCGGCGCGGCGTCTACACCGCCGGACCCGAGGAGCCGAACGCGCTTGTAAGGCTGCGGACCGGCGCGCGCGCCGAGCCCAATAGCCGCGCCACGATGGTGGAGTTATTCCACGGCCTCGAGGCGATGAGCCAGAACCGCTGGCCGTCGCTCGAATACGACGTCATGTCGCTGGGCGATCTTATCTCGCCGCTGCTGCCGGCGGGCTTCTACTACAAGACGTTCATGTGGCCGGGCTCGCTATGGATGTTCTACGAGCGTTTCATCCGGCGCGCGGCGGGCATGGGCGAAGCGCCGCGACTTCCCGATCCCGACCGCTACGAGCACCAGAACGCCCATTGCGACGTGCTTGTGGTCGGCGGCGGCGCGGCCGGACTTGCCGCCGCGCGGGCCGCGGGCGGCGCCGGCGCGCGCGTGATCCTGGTGGACGAGCGGCCGGCGCCGGGCGGCGCGTTGCGGTTCGAGAACGTCCACATCGATGGCCGGACGGCAATGTCATGGGTCGAGGCCCAAATCGCCGCGCTGGCGGCCGCGCCGAATGTCACGCTATTGGCGCGCACAACCGCTTTTGGCTATTTCGACCACGATACGGTCGGCCTCATCGAGCGCGTGGCCGATCACTTGGCAACCCCCGGCGATGCGCCGCGCCAGCGGCTGTGGCTGGTCCGCGCCCGCCAGGTGGTGCTGGCCACGGGCGCTATCGAGCGGCCGCCGGTTTTCGCCGGCAACGATCTTCCGGGCGTCATGCTGGCGTCCGCCGCGCGCCGCTATGTGAACGAGTTTGCCGCCCTCCCTGGCCGCCGGGCCGTGGTCTTCACCAACAATGACGACGCCTACCGCACGGCCATGGACCTGAAGCGCGCCGGGGTCGCCGTTGCCGCCATTGTCGATTGCCGCGCGCAACCGCCGCCGGCGGCGCGCGCCGGCGCCGCGGCCGCCGGCATCGAGCTGCACGCCGGTCATGTGGTCGTGGCGGCGCGGGGCCGGCACGCCGTGGAGGCCGTGGACGTGGCGCCGTGGACGCCAGCAAACAAACGCGCCGGCACGGCCCGCGCCATCGAGGCCGATCTCTTGTGCGTGTCCGGCGGTTGGAGCCCGGCCGTGCATCTGCATTCGCAGTCGGGGGGCAAGCTTTCCTGGAGCGATGCGATCGTCGCCTTTGTGCCGTCGGCGGCGAAGCAGCGGACGACATCGGCCGGCGCGGCGCGCGGCAATTTTTCCCTTTCCGCCTGCCTGGCCGACGGCGCAACCGGCGGCGCGGCGGCGGCCAAGGCGGCGGGCTTCGGCGATAGGCGCGTTCCGGTCCCGTCCCCGGCGGTCGAGGACGACAGCTATTCCATCGAACCGCTTTGGTCGGTGCCGGCGGCGGGCCGCGGCAAACGCTTTGTCGATATCCAGGACGACGTCACGGTCGAGGACGTGGCCTTGGCGCATCGGGAAAACTACGGGTCGGCCGAGCATCTGAAGCGCTACACGACGCTCGGCATGGGTACCGACCAGGGCAAGACCTCCAATATCAATGGCCTCGGCATCCTGGCCGAACTGCGCGGCGAGCCCATTCCGGCGGTCGGCGCCACGACCTTTCGGCCGCCTTACACGCCGGTAGCCATGGGGGCCATCGCCGGTCCCCATGTGGGCCGACATTTCGATCCGACGCGGCGAACGGCCTTGCACGACTGGCACCAGGCGCATGGCGCGGTGATGATCGAGGCTGGGCAATGGTTGCGCCCGCGCGCCTATCTTCAGCCCGGCGAAAGCTTTGCGGATGCCTGGGAGCGCGAGGTGCGCCTGGTGCGCGGCGGCGTCGGCCTTTGCGACGTCTCCACCTTGGGAAAGATCGATATCCAGGGCCCCGACGCCGTGGAATTGATCGAGAGGCTCTACTGCAACGGCTTCCGCGCCCTTGCCGTGGGCAAGATTCGTTACGGATTGATGCTGCGCGACGACGGGATCGTGGCCGACGACGGCACGACGGCCCGCATCGGCCCGCAACGCTATTACATGACCACGACCACCGCCAATGCCGGAAAGATTCTGGCCTTCATGGAAAAGCTGCTGCAGGTCGACTGGCCCGACTTGCGCGCGCGCGTCGCGTCGGTCACCGACCAATGGGCTCAAATGGCGCTCGCCGGCCCTTACAGCCGCGCCACGTTGTCGCGCGCGCTAGGCGGTACCGATGTGTCCGCCGCCGCCATGCCGGCCCAAAGCGTGCGCGAGGGCCGCGTCGCCGGCGTGCCCGTGCGCGCGTTCCGCGTCAGCTTTTCGGGCGAGCTTGCCTATGAAATCGCCTGCCCCGCCGACCGGGCGGTTGCCGTATGGGAGGCCCTGCTTGAGGCCGGGTCCGCCCATGGCGTCGCGCCCTATGGAACCGAGGCCATGGGCGTCATGCGCATCGAGAAGGGCCATGTGGGGGGGCCTGAACTTAGCGGGCAGACCACCGCCGCGGACCTGGGTCTTGGCCGGTTGGTCAGCCGCAAGAAACATTATGTCGGCCGCGCCATGATCGACCGTCCCGCGCTGGCCGCCGCCGACCGCGCGACGCTGGTGGGTCTCAAGCCGGAAGATGGCGCCAGCGCCATTCCCGCCGGCGCGCAATTGGTGGATGACGCCAATTTGCCGCCGCCGGTAGCAATGCTGGGCTATGTAACCTCGGCCACGCCCAGCCCGACGCTCGGGCACCCGATTGCTCTCGCGCTGCTGAAAAATGGCCGCGGCCGCATCGGCCAAACGATCGTGGCGGCGGCGCCACTGCTCAAGCAAAACGTGCGCTGCAAGATCGTCGAGCCGGTGTTCTACGATCCCGCCGGAGAGCGTCAGAATGGTTGAGGCCGGTATTTCGCTGCAGGAGGCCGAGACGCGGGCCATCGTTCAAGTCGCGGCCATTCCCGGCATGATCGGCGACCGGGCCGCTATTGAACTTGTATTGGGCGCGGCGCTTCCCGATATCCAGCGGTCCACGGTATCCGGTGGTATTACCGTGCTGTGGACGGGCCCCGATCAGTGGTGGGTGCTGGCGTCGAGGGAGCGTGGACCGGATCTACTTCGCGCGCTCGAGGACGCGGCGGCCGGAACTTTCGCCATCCTCGACCTCGGCGCGTCGCGCAGCGTCTTCCGCCTCGGCGGCGCCACGGCGCGGCGCGTCCTGGCCAAGGGCAGCGGAATGGATTTCAGCGCCCGCTCGTTCGCGCCGGGGATGAGCGCCGCCACGGCGTTGGCCCGCCTGACCGCCATCATCCACGCGGCGGACGACGGCGAGAGCTTCGATATTTTCGTCTATCGCAGCTTCAGCCAGGAACTGAGGGAATGGCTGGCGGAGGCATCC
>CAZIVY010000237.1:0-5396 GCA_964542505.1 uncultured Rhodospirillaceae bacterium | reverse complement strand
TTTCGCGCGGCGAGGAAATCGCCGAAGGGGTGGCGGAAAGCCTGGTGATGACCGTGGTTTCCACCGCCGTCGGCATCCTGCTGTCGCTGCCGGTGGCGCTGGGCGCGGCGCGCAACCTGGCGCCGCTGCCGGTCTATCTTTTCTGCCGCGCCGTGGTGGCGCTGTCGCGCACCTTCCAGGAAGTGATCGTCGCCATCCTGTTCGTCGCCATGTTCGGCTTCGGGCCGCTGGCGGGCGCGGCGACGCTGGCCATAGCCACCATCGGCTTCATGGCCAAGCTGCTGGCCGAGGACATCGAAGACATGGACGCCGCCCAGGCGGAGGCGGTGCGCGCCACCGGAGCGTCGTGGCTGCAAGTATTGAACTACGGCGTGCAGCCGCAGGTCATGCCGCGCCTGATCGGGCTCTCGCTCTACCGGCTGGACATCAATTTCCGCGAATCGGCGGTGGTGGGGATCGTCGGCGCCGGGGGCATCGGATCGACGCTCAACACCGCCTTCGACCGCTACGAATACGACGTCGCCGCCGCCATATTGCTGATCATCATCGGCATCGTCATGGTGGCGGAATACAGTTCGAGCTTCGCCCGCAAGTGGGTGCAGTGATGCCGGCGGTTCGCGGCGGCGCAGGGGCGGAATGGCGGCGGCGGACGCGGGCGCGGGATTGGGCGGTGTGGCTCGCCTGGCTGGCGGGCATAACGCTGTTCGCCGGGTGCTGGCAATTGATCACCGAGCGCACCATCTGGGAATTCGTCTGGGACGCGCCGGCCACCGCCGCCGACATCGGCTCGCGCATGGTGCCGCCGCGCTGGGGCTATTTGGACAAGCTATGGAAGCCGCTGTGGGACACGATCAACATCGCGACGCTGGGCACCATGCTCGCCATCGTGCTGGGGACGCCCATCGCCTTCCTGGCGGCGCGCAACACGACGCCCAGCGCCTGGCTGGTGCGGCCCTTGGCACTTCTGGTCATCGTTTCCTCGCGCTCGATCAATTCGCTGATCTGGGCGCTGTTGCTGGTATCGATCATCGGTCCGGGGCTGCTGGCGGGCATATTGGCCATCGCGCTGCGCTCCATCGGCTTCGTCGCCAAGTTGTTGTACGAGGCGATCGAGGAAATCGACCGCGCCCCGGTGGAGGCGGTGGCGGCCACCGGCGCCGGCCGCGGCCAGGTGCTGAGCTTCGGCATCGTGCCGCAAGTGATGCCCGCCTTCGCCGGCATCTGCGTCTTCCGCTGGGACATCAACATCCGCGAATCGACCGTGCTCGGCCTGGTGGGCGCCGGCGGCATCGGGCTGGAATTGCAGGCCTCGGTCAGCGTGCTGGCCTGGCCGCAGGTGACGGTGATCTTCGCCCTCATCCTCGCCACCGTGCTGGCGAGCGAATGGGTCTCGGCGCGCATCCGCCACGCGATTATTTGAGGCTATCTTGTCGGGACGGGTTTCTCGCCGCGGTAGTCGTAGAAGCCGCGTCCGGTCTTGCGCCCCAGCCAGCCGGCGTCGACGTATTTCACCAGCAGCGGACAAGGGCGGTACTTGGAATCGGCCAAGCCCTCGTAGAGCACCTGCATGATGGAGAGGCAGGTGTCCAAGCCAATGAAATCGGCGAGCTGCAGCGGCCCCATGGGGTGACGGGCGCCGAGGCGCATGGCGGTGTCGATGGCTTCGACCGAGCCCACGCCCTCGTAGAGCGTATAGATCGCCTCGTTGATCATCGGCAGCAGGATGCGGTTGACGATGAAGGCGGGGAAATCCTCGGCGTTGGCCGGGGTCTTGCCCATCTTGATCGCCACGTCGCGCACGGCGCGAAAGGTCTTTTCGTCGGTGGCGATGCCGCGGATGAGCTCCACCAGCTCCATCACCGGCACCGGATTCATGAAGTGCATGCCCATGAAGCGTTCCGGCCGGTCGGTGGCGGCGGCGAGGCGGGTGACCGAAATGGACGAGGTGTTGGTGGCGATCAACGCGTCTTTCTTCAAGTGCGGGCAGAGCTGGACGAAGATCGCGCGCTTGACCTGTTCGTTTTCGCTCACCGACTCGATCACCAAATCGGCTTGCCCAAGTTCGGCCATGGCGGGCGCCGGCTTGATGCGCTTCAGCGCCGCGGCGCAATCGGCCTCGCCGATCTTGCCGCGCGAGGCCTGGCGCTTCAAATTGGCGGCGACGTTGGCGATGGCGCGCTCGATGCGCTCGGCGGCGACGTCGTGCACCAGAACGTCGTAACCGGCCAGCGCGGCCACATGGGCGATGCCGTGGCCCATCTGCCCGGCGCCGATAATGCCTATTGTCTTTACCATCGCACCCGTGCCCGCCATCCGCTGTTGCTCGGTCATTTCGACAATTCGGCCTCGAGTTCGGGCAGCGCCTTGAACAAATCGGCCACCAGCCCGAAATCGGCCACCTGGAAGATCGGCGCCTCCTCGTCCTTGTTGATGGCGACGATGACCTTGGAATCCTTCATCCCCGCCAAATGCTGGATGGCGCCGGAAATGCCCACCGCGACGTAAAGCTGCGGGGCCACGATCTTGCCTGTCTGTCCCACCTGGTAGTCGTTGGGCGCGAAGCCCGCGTCGACCGCGGCGCGGCTGGCGCCGACGGCGGCGCCGAGCTTGTCGGCGATGCGCTCCAGCATCTTGAAGTTCTCGCCCGCCTGCATGCCGCGGCCGCCAGAAATGACGATGCGCGCCGACGTCAGCTCGGGGCGCTCGCTCTTCTGCAATTCCTGGCCGACGAAGCGCGAAAGCCCGGCATCGCCCGCGCCGGCGACCGTTTCCACCGCGCCCTTGCCGCCCTCGGCGGCGGCGGCGGCAAAACCGGTGGCGCGCACGGTGATGATCTTGATGGCATCCGTGGACTGCACCGTCGCCATGGCGTTGCCGGCATAGATCGGGCGCACGAAGGTGTCGGGCCCGATCACCTGCACGATGGCCGACACCTGCGCCACGTCGAGCAGCGCGGCGGCGCGCGGCATGACGTTCTTGGCGGTGGTGGTTTCGGGCGCCAGGACGGCGGCGTACTTCCTGGCCAGGCCGACAATCAGCGGCGCCAGGTTTTCCGCCAATTGATGCGCGTAAGCGGGATCGTCCGCCAGCAGCACCTTGTCCACGCCCGCCACCTTGGCGGCGGCTTCGGCCACCCCCTTGCAGCCGGCGCCCGCCACCAGGACGTGAACGCCCCCGCCAATGGCGAGCGCGGCGGTGACGGCGTTGAGGGTCGGCGCCTTCAGACTTGAGTTGTCGTGTTCGGCGAGGACGAGACAGGTCATTTCAGATCACCCCCGCCTCGACGCGCAGTTTCCGCACCAGATCGGCGACGCTTTGGACCTTGACGCCGCTCTTGCGCTTTGGCGGCTCGGACACTTTCAGCACCTTCAAGCGCGGGGCGATATCGACGCCCAGGCTTTCCGGGGTTTTTTCGTCGATGGGCTTCTTCTTCGCCTTCATGATGTTGGGCAGGCTGGCGTAGCGGGGCTCGTTCAGGCGCAGGTCCGTGGTCACCACCGCCGGCAGCTTGATCGCCAGCGTTTGCAGGCCGCCGTCCACCTCGCGCGTCACCTGGGCGCCGTCGCCCTCGATCTTCAACTTGGAGGCGAATGTCGCCTGCGGCCAGCCGAGAAGTGCGGCCAGCATCTGCCCGACCTGACCCGAATCGTCGTCGATCGCCTGCTTGCCGGCAATAATCAGCTTGGGTTGTTCGGCCTTGGCCACCGCCGCCAGGAGCTTGGCCACGGCAAGCGGCTGCACCTCGCCCTCGGCCTTGACCAGGATGCCGCGGTCGGCGCCGATGGCGAGCGCGGTGCGCAGCGTCTCCTGCGTCTGCGCCGGGCCGATGGAGACGGCGACGATTTCGGTGACCACGCCGGCTTCCTTCAGGCGCACCGCCTCCTCGATGGCGATTTCGTCGAAGGGATTCATCGACATCTTGACGTTGGCGAGCTCGACGCCGCTACTGTCGGGCTTGATGCGGATCTTGACGTTGAAATCGACGACGCGCTTGACCGCGACCAGGACTTTCATCGGCGCACTGATTCCGGATGCATGGGCAACGCCCCCACTGTTGCGGCGCAAGCGTCTGCGCCGCATGAATTGCCGCACTGCACACTAATCAGGCCCCCCCCAGGTGTCAACGAAGGGGGATCAGATGGGGCTGCCTTGGGCGCGGCGTTTCAATTCGTCCAGGCGCTGGCGCCCGCCGGGCAGGTGCGGATTGACCGCCAGCGCCCGCTCGAAGGCGCGCGCTGCTTCCTTGGCGTTGTTCAACTGCTCCATGATCATGGAGAGGCCCGAGAGCGCGCCGAAATGGCGTGGCTCCAGCGCCAACGTGCGCTCGATGTCGGCCACCGAGCCGGGGTAGTCGCCGCCCAGGTAACGGAGCGTGGCGCGCTTGTTCCAGCCTTCGGCGAAATCGGGCGCCACCTCGACGATGGCGGTGAAAAGCTCGTGGGCGCGCGCGCTCTCGCCCCCTTCCATTGCCTGCATGGCGCTGCCGAGCAGGACGCGCACGGTGGGGCTGTCATGTTCCATCCACAGGCGCCAGATGCCTTGTTCCGCCACCCGCGCCTCGGCCGGATCGCGGGCCGCGAGCAGGCGGTCGAACAGCGGGTCCATGCGATCGTCGTCCTGCTTGGCGGCGAGCGGACCCGACAGCATCAGGGCCAGCGCGAGCGAAAATGCCGCCGCGCGTTTCATGACGCCGCCCCGGCGCGGGCGCTCAAGGCCGCCGGCAGCGGCCCGCCGGTGGCCCAATCGAGAAGCTCCACCGTGTGCAGCACCGGCGTTCCGGTCGCCGCCGCCAACTGGGTCATGCAGCCGATATTGCCGGTGGCGATGGCGTCGGGGGCCAGCGATTCGATATTCGCCACCTTGCGGGCGCGGAGCCGGGTGGCGAGTTCGGGCTGCAGCAGATTGTAGGTGCCGGCCGATCCGCAGCACAGATGGCCTTCGGGAACATCGGCGACGTCGAATCCGGCGCCTTGCAACAGTTTCTTCGGCATGGCCGCGATCTTCTGCCCGTGCTGCAACGAACAGGCGGAATGATACGCGATCTTGAGTTTTGGCGCGCGACCCCCGGCACCTAGGCCAAGTTCGCCCAAAAACTCGGCTATGTCGCGCGTTCGCGCCGCTACCGTGCGAGCGCGCTCCGCGAAGGCCGGGTCGAGGCGCAGCATGAAGCCGTAATCCTTCACCACCGTGCCGCAGCCGGAGGCGTTGACGACGATGGCATCCAGTCCTTGACCCGCGATCTCGGCGCTCCAGGCCGCCACGTTGGCGCGCGCGCTATCCAGCGCCGCCGCCTCCATCCCCAGATGGTGGGTGAGCGCCCCGCAGCAGCCAACGCCCTTGGCGATGACCACCTCGCAGCCGTGGCGGGCGAGAATGCGCGCGGTGGCGGCGTTGAT
>CAZIVY010000236.1:0-3564 GCA_964542505.1 uncultured Rhodospirillaceae bacterium | reverse complement strand
GCCATTCGCTTCGGCGCCGGGCGCATCGTCGAGCTGGCCGATGCCTGCAAGGCGGCGGGCATGCGCCACCCGCTTCTGGTCACCGATCCGGGGCTGGCCCGGCTGCCCATGGTGCAGAATGCCCTGGCCGCCAACAAGGCCGCCGGCCTGCCCACTGGCTTGTTCAGCGACGTGCGCCCCAACCCGGTGGCGAGGAACATCTCCGACGGCGTTGCCGTCTTCCGCGTCGGCCAGCATGACGGGGTCATCGCCTTTGGCGGCGGCGCCGGCCTCGATGCCGGCAAGCTCATTGCCTTCATGAGCCGCCAGCACCGCCCGGTGTGGGATTTCGAGGACCGCGACGACTGGTGGACGCGCGCCCATGGCGACAGCCTGCCGCCGGTGGTGGCTGTGCCCACCACATCGGGCACCGGCTCCGAGGTCGGCCGCGCCGCCGTGGTCACCGACGAGGACCGGCACGTCAAGAAGATCATCTTTCACCCGAAAATGATGCCGGTCGCGGTGATTTCCGATCCGGCGCTGACCGTCGGGCTGCCGCCGAAGGTGACCGCGGCCGTGGGCATGGACGCCCTCAGCCACGCGCTCGAAGCCTATTTCGTCCCCTCCTTCCATCCCATCGCCGACGGCGTCGCCCTCGAAGCCGTGCGCCTGATCAAGAACTGGCTGCCACTGGCGGTGGCGGAAGGCGGCAATCTCGTCGCCCGTTCCTACATGATGGTCGCCGCCAGCATGGGCGCCACCGCCTTCCAGAAAGGCCTGGGCGCCATGCACGCCATGAGCCATCCCTGCTCGGGCCACCTGGACACCCACCACGGGCTGACAAACGGCGTCGTCATGCCCTATGTTCTTGCCTATAACCGGGGCGCCATCGCCGAAAAGCTGGCGGCGCTGGCCCGCTATGTCGGGCTGGCGGACGGCGACGCGGTTATCCGCTGGGTGGTTGATTTGCGCCGCCAGATCGGCATTCCCCATACGCTGGCGGAACTTGGCGTGACCGAAGCCCATGCCGAGGAATTCGCCCCCGAGGCGATCATGGACCCCTGCGCCGGGGGCAATCCGGCGCCGCTCGACCAGGAAGGCTATGCCGGCCTTTACCGCCAGGCGATCCGCGGCGAATTGACCATCTGACCCTCGGCGCCCATCCGGGCGGTCGGATTTCACCAATCGTTAACCCTGCCGGCGCACCCTGACAGCGGGCTGCGCCATGCTTGGCGCGAACGTTGAACGTGGGTCATGGACGTATTCGGGTCAAAAGAATTCGACGGTCACGAGGAAGTGCTGTTCTGCACCGACAAGGCGGTGGGGCTGCACGCCATCATCGCCATTCACAACACCGCTCTCGGCCCGGCCGTGGGCGGCTGCCGCATGTTTCCCTATGCCGACGAGGCCGCGGCGATGGCCGATGTCCTGCGCTTGTCGCGGGGCATGACGTACAAGTCGGCGATGGCCGGCCTGAACTTTGGCGGCGGCAAGGCGGTCATCATCGGCGACCCGCGCACGCAAAAGACCCCCGCCCTTCTGACGGCGCTGGCCCACCATGTGGGCGCGCTTGGCGGGCGCTACGTCATTGGCGCCGACATGGGCACCACACCCGCCGATATTGAAATCATGGGCCGTGTCACCCCCCACGTCGCCGGTCACGGCGATGGCGCCGTTGCCGACACCGCCCCCGCCACCGCCTGGGGCGTGTTTCAGGGCATCCGCGCCGCCCTGCTGCACAAGACCGGGCGCGACCGCCTGGCTGGCGTCGTCGTCGCCGTTCAGGGGTTGGGCCGGGTGGGCCTCGAACTCTGCCGCCTTCTGCGCGAAGGCGGAGCGAAACTGATCGTCGCCGACCTGAGCGACGCCCAGGTGCGCAAGGCCCAAGCCGCCTTCGGCGCCGCCGCCGTGTCGCCGGATGAGATCCTGCGCCAGCGCTGCCATGTTCTGGCGCCCTGCGCCGTCGGCGGCGTGATCAACGAAGCCACCCTGAACGATCTGCGGACCTTGATCGTCGCCGGCGCCGCCAACAACCAATTGGCTATGCCCCGCGACGACTTCGGCTTGGCCGAACGCGGCGTGCTCTACGCCCCCGATTATGTCGTCAACGCGGGCGGCGTCATCGCCGCCGGCTGTGCCATCCAGGGCCAGGATTCGAGCGCCGCGATGGCCCGCGTGGCCGGCATTCACGCTACCCTTCTGGAGGTTTTCCGGCGCAGCACCAATGCCAAGCTGCCGCCCGGCCAAATCGCCGACGACATGGTGCGTGAGCGCCTGTCGGGCGCGCAAGCCGGACCTCCCCGGCGCGATTCCGCCAGCGGGCGCTCCAAGGCGCGCGACCACGCCGGCACGGGCGCCAACGTCCCCGCCGCCTAGTGTCGTGGTTCCGAAGTTTGCCAGATTTCCGATATCGGACTCGGGGCAAACTTCGGAACCTGAACGACACTAGGTATCAATACGTTGCTAGTGTCCCTTTGATTCTGAAATTCGCGTCGCGCCCGATATCGAACTCTGGCGAATTTCAGAATCGGGACACTAGTGTCGTGGTTCCGAAGTTTGCCAGATCACCGATATCGGACTCGGGGCGAACTTCGGAACCTGAACGACACTAGGTATCAATACGTTGCTAAGGTCTGTACCCACATAGCCACTTGAAAATCAAGGCCGGACGTGATTCACCGTGCGTGGAGGTGGATCATGCGGTTTGATCTCAGCGATGCGGAATGGGCTCTTTTGGGTCCGCTGATGCCCAAGAGCCGCGAGAGCGCCCGGGCGGATGATCGCAAGGTCATGAACGCGATCTTTTATGTGTTGCGGACAGGGATGCCGTGGCGGGATTTGCCCGAACGGTACGGACCGTACACAACCGCCTACAATCGCTTCAACCGATGGTCGCGGCGCGGCATCTGGAAGCGGATTTTCGACCGACTGGCGGCGAAATCGCGCGACAGCCTGCATCTGATCGACAGCACGATTGTAAAAGCCCACCGCGCGGCCAGCGGCGCAAAAGGGGGGAGAAAAATCAGGCGATCGGCATCAGCCGTGGCGGCCGCACCACGAAAATCCACGCCAGCGTCGACAGCAAGGGCCGGCCGCTGAACTTCACGCTGACGGGCGGACAAGTCCATGACAGTCAGGCCGTTGAACGGGTGCTGGACACGCCCAAGCCGCCGCTGGCCATCACCGCCGACAAGTCCTACGACAGCCAAACCGTGCGCCGGCAAGTCCAAGACGAAGGGGCGCTGCCCATCATCCCGAGCCGCAGCACCGCCACCCGCAAAGCCTATTGCCCCAAGCGCATTTACCGGCGGAGGCACAAGATCGAAAACTTCTTCTGCCGCATCAAGGATTGGCGGCGCATCGCCACCCGTTACGACAAACTCGCCCGCAACTTCCTCGCCGCCAACGCCCTCGTCGGCGCGCTATACTGGATCAAGTTGTGAGTCCAGACCCTAGCTTCATAATTTTACGGGTCCGGGCTCGTCAACGAGCCTGGCCGGCCGCTCCCGCACGGCGCGCAAGGCTTGATGGTCGTGTAGGACGGCCGCCTTGCCCGCCGGCGATTTGAACAGCACGTTGTAGGTG
>CAZIVY010000235.1:0-5470 GCA_964542505.1 uncultured Rhodospirillaceae bacterium | reverse complement strand
GTGAGGGCAAGGAACCCGACGGTGATCCACAGCGCCTTGTCGTTGGGCGGCTGAATGCCGATGACGAAGATCAGCACCGTGGCCAGGATCGACAGCACGGCGAAGACCGGGAACCAGGAACCGAGGTCCCACGGACCCATTTGCGTCCACGTCTTCTTGTAGGCGATCAGCCCCAGCGTGATCGGCACGCAGAAGGACACGAACAGGAAGATCACCGTCGACGACACCACGGTCGAATAGACCGGGGTATAGGCGGTGAACAAGACCGCCAGCGCCGACCCGGTCCAGATCGCCGCCACCGGCGTGCGGTGGGCGCGGCTGACGCGCTTCAACGCGCCCGAGAACGGCAGGCCGTCGTCGCGCGCGAAGGCGAAGATCATGCGCGAGGCCGAGGTCACGGTCGCCAAGCCGCAAAGATACTGGGCAACGAAAATGACGACGTAGAGAAACACCTTCAGGCCCGGCGGCATGACCTCGTCCAGGAGCCAGAAAAACACGTTCCAGCCCTGGCCCGCGGCCTTGGCCATGTCCGGTATGGCGAGCACGATGGCGATGAGGAAGAACCATCCGAACAGCGCCGACCACACCACCGAGCTGACCATGCCCTTGGGAACGGCGATGGCCGCCTGGCGGGTTTCTTCCGCGGTGTGCGCCGAGGCGTCGTAGCCGGTGATGGTGTAGATCGGGTGCAGCAGGCCGAGCAGGAACAGGAACATGATCGAGCTGGTTGCCGGCCACACGTCGCCGCCCGCCTCGCCGGAGAAATTGCTGAACGTCACCAGGCGCGAGAAATCGTAGGACGGCGCGTACGCCAGAAGCGCGACAGTGAGCGCGATGGAACCGAAGAAGATCAAATAGCCGCTGAAATCGGTGAGCAGGCTGGTGAGGCGGATGCCGAAATGGTTGGCCAGGGCCTGGGTGCCGGTCACCGCGATCATGAACACGAGCTGCGCCGTGAACGTCGCCTCGATGCCCAGCGCCGGGCCGAAGGCGCCGGCAAAGAACGACCAGGTGCCGACGTTGATGGCGCCGAGCACGGTGATCAGCCCGAGCAGGTTGAGCCAGGCGGTGAGCCAGCCCAGCCCGGTGTTGCCGAGGATCGATCCCCAATGATAGAGGCCGCCCGCGGTGGGGTAGGCGGAGGCGATCTGCCCCATGGCGACGGCGAATACCAGCGAGATCAGGCAGCCCAGCGGCCAGCCGAGGAAAATGCCCGCGCCGCCGGCGCCGCTGGTCCACTGCGCCAGCGAATTGATCCCGCCCGAGAGGATGCAGATGATGGAAAAGCTGATGGCGAAATTCGAGAACCGGCCCATGCGGCGCTCGAGTTCCTGGGCATAGCCCATGTTGTGCAGGATCTTGACGTCCTGATGGTGTTCGGCATCGCCTTGGGCGGCCGGGCGGTCCTTGGCCATTGATGTCCCCCTTGGGCCTTGTTCATCCCGAGGAAGAATACACCGTTGCGGCCGCCGGATAAATACAGCCGGCGAGGGACAGCCGCCGTCAGTGGCTCATCATCACCGGCACCGTCATTTGCCGCAGTATGTCGCGGGTGGCGCCGCCCAGCACCCGCTCGCGCAGGCGCGAGTGGCCCCACGCCCCCATGACCAGCAGGTCGGCGCTGTAGTCGCTGCACGCGCCGAGCAGCGCGTCCGCCACGTCGATGTCCCCGGACACGGTTTGCGCCGCTTCGACCTTCACCCCGTGCCGCGCCAGATGGGCGCCAATGTCGGCGCCGGGCAAATGCCCTTCCGAATCCGCGTCGATCGACAAGACGATGGTCTTCCGCGAGCGCTTGAGGATGGGCAGCGCGTCATGCACCGCCCTTGTCGCCTCGCGGCTGCCGTTCCACGCCACCAGCACGCGCTCGCCGGCCGCGGCGAAGGCGCCCGCAAAGGGCACCACGATCATCGGCCGCCCGCACGCCAGCACCAGTTCCGGCGGCAGATCCGCGATCCCCATGGGCGCCGAGCCATCTTCCGCCTGGCCGACGACGACGGCGTCGGCGTAGCGGGCGCGCACCGTCAGCGCATCGATCGCGTCGCCGGTCGTGAGTTCCCAATCGTGGGGAAGTTGCCGCAGCCGGCAGAACTCCTCGAACTCCGCATGCGTGTTTTCCGCCCGGTCCATCCTGTCTTTTTCCAGTTTGGCGATGATGTCGGCGGGTACGTAGACCTCCACATTGGCCGCCAGGGTGTAGGGAACGTGGGTGTAAAAAGCGCGCAGGTGCGCCTTGTGGCCGGCGGCGATGGCGCCGGCGAGCGTCCAGTTGGCGCTGTTGCGGTTGCTGTCGCTGACGTGAACGAGAATGTCGCGGAAGGGCATGGCGCGCTCCTCATCGAATGCCTATGAACCTCGATTCTTGAAGATACATTCGCGCGCCCGCGCGCCATCGCGATTGATTGCGATCAAGCGGGGATGAACAGCCCCGCCAGCGCCCACAAGGCGAAAAGGAGCAGCAACACCCCCGATACGCGTCCCATGCGGCTCATGGCGCCCCCGTCGAGCCAGGGGCGCAGCATTTCCGTCCCGCCCGCCAGCATGAGCCACCACAGCGACGAGCCGAAGAAAACCCCGGCCACCAGGGCCGCCGCCAAATGGCGATCGGCGATCGCGGAGCCGATTCCCAGCCCGCCGAATATGCCGAGAAAAGCGACGATGGTGATCGGGTTGGTGGCGGTGAGCACGAAGGTCGCGGCGAAAGCCCGGCCCCATCCCGCCGCCGGTATCGCCGGCCCGCCGGCGCCCGCTCCCGCCGCCCGCTTGGCCAAGCCCGGCTCCGCCTGCGCCCGGCGCCTTAGCGCCCGCACGCCCAGCACGATCAACAGCGCCCCGCCCAGGGCGCGGAGCGGGGCTTCATGCGCCGTCAGCCAATTGGCCACCAGCGTCAAGCCGAAGGCGGCGATGGCCCCGAACAGCGCGTCGGCCACCGCCGCGCCCAATCCGGAAATCATGCCGGCCATGCGCCCAAGTTCGAGCGTGCGGCGCACGCACAGCACGCCCACCGGACCCACCGGCACGGCAATGGCGATGCCGGCGGCGGCGCCCTTGGCGAACAGGATGATGCCGTCGTAAGCCATCTACCCCACGCGGCCGGCGGCGGCCTCAGAACGGGACCGGCCGCGCCGCGAAAAGATACTGATGAAACGCCCCGAACAGGGCGAACAGCGCCAAACCGAGCGCGATGCGCCACCAGCCGATTTCAGCCAAGTCGAAGCGGTTGCGCCCACCGACAATGGCGCCAAAGGGCAGGCGCGAGGTGACGCGCGCGAATCCGGCCCAGGCCTCGGGGGCGCGCGCCTTGAGCTTGCGGTCGATGGAGGCCATGCCGTTCGCCGCCACCAGCGCGATGGCCCCGAAGAACAGCCACGCCGCCGCGTCCCCGTTCGCCGCCATGTGCGAAGCCGCCCAAAGCAGGAACGCCCACAGCACCGGATGGCGGGTGACGCGAAAAATGCCGGTGGCTTCCGTCTTCAGGCGGCCGGCGACGGCGGTGGGATTGCGGCTGCTGAGGCCCGCCACCAACAACACGAAGGCCAAGGGCATGAAGAAGAGCGGCAACAGCATCAAGGCGGCGTTCGGCGCCCACAGTTCAACATATGGCGCCGCGCCCTTGGCCCGCACCAGGATCGCCAAGGCAAGAATGCTCAGCACTGAAAAGATAAGGCGAAAGGCGTTCTCGCCGGTGCGCGCGACGATATCCCCGCGCCACGCGCCGGCCACCAGCGCGTGCAGCAGCGCCCAGAAAGCGAAGGCGAGGACAAGCGCGGTCATGGTTCCCTGCGTTGAGGCGCGCTCACGCCGCCCACCAGCGCCCGGCCGCTTTCAAGCGGCCCACCAGCGCAACGCCGCCCGCCCCTCGGGCGTCAGCCGGCAGATCAGCCAGTCGGGCTTGAGCGGATTGTCGAACCACGGCTCCGCCCACCCCGATTTCAGGCAGGCGCGCACGGTTTGCGCGTCGATCCGCTGCCCCTCGGCGTCGAACAACGGCAGCTTGCCCCCCGCCTGTTCCATTCCCCGCTTCAGGTAGCGCCGCTGCGCCGGTGTCGGGCGGTGCTCGCGCGCCGTGCCGCCCGCGCGGGGCGCACGCACCGCAACGCCCGCAAGCTCGGCTGCCGGCGCGTCGCCCTCGGATCCGATGCCGCCGCGCGTGTCTAAAGCACGCTTTCGCGCCACGGTCATGGCTTGGTCCCTCCCTTATTGCGGGTCATCCTAGCCCAGCGGGCGCGGCGGCGGAAGCAGGAGAGGATTTGAACGCGCTCTTTCGAGGGGCAGCTAATTCATGCTCGGTGTTACGTGAACTGCCATGCTTGGCGTCACGGGCGATTATCATTACCCACAACTCTAGGCTGGAAGGGCACGACGCGGGTGTCCAGGTACCCCCCTGGAAGTCCACAAAGACTTTCAATATCAGTAGGGTTGAGCGCCAAAGCATCTTCGATCTGGGCCTTGGTTTGAACGCCCTGATCAATCAGCATCCTCACGGATTCACCCAGGATGCTTGGCGCTCGCATCTGAAATTTTTCGTCGAGTGGTTCTTGTGCCTTTATCTTCAAGAAATTCATTTGGCGCATGAGGTAGCTGAATTGATTGTCACTTAGGATATCCAAATCTTTGCACCGGTACGCCATCGCCGAAATCGACACTCCCCACTTCTCTTTCAAGAACTGGAAATGGTCGAGTGAAGTCCCCAGCACTTCCCGACTAAATGACTCTTGCGACAGCAAGAACGCACTGGCAAATCTATTCGCCTGCTTCTCCAGCCCCTTGATGTTGTCCGCCGTCACTTCAACAGAGGAGTGCAAAACGACATGAGCCAATTCATGGGCCAAGTTGAATGCACTCCGTGGACCACTGGAAACATCGGCTGAAAACAGGATGTATGGACGCGCGTTCTGCCAGCACGACACAGCGTCCATGTCCTCGCACGACACACTTTCACGCACCAAAATGAAGCCATGCAACTCCATAATTGCCGACAGGTCGCGCAAGGGGCCACGCCCGAGACCCCAATGATCCCGCACCTTATCGGCAGCGCGTTCGATTTGCTCAACGTCATCTGAGCAACGATCAAAATCGATCGTTGGCAGTGAAATTGGCGGCAACTCTATGAAATTCTCCAAGTAGGCAGTTACATCGCGGGTCCACTCCATGCGCCGCGCAATCCGCTTACGATGGTGTTGCTCCATGCGCCTCAGGCCACGCCAGAACGGCGAGATTCCGCTTGCGGCGCGCTGACGAAGGGTTACGAAGAAGGAGGGCGGCTGTGCTGTATGGGCAATGATCTTGCCCATCACTTCCCCGCTCGGCGAGATCAAACCGCTTTCATATTAGACCTGTTGCAGAAATGAGGGGATTCACACGGGCTGCGTGACGTGATTCAAGGTGGAAGGGCATTGGAGGCCCTTCCAATGGCGAAGTTTAATAGCGCGGGGCTTCTCCGCCAGCGGCCGTTTCGGTCGTTGACCGG
>CAZIVY010000234.1:0-2096 GCA_964542505.1 uncultured Rhodospirillaceae bacterium | reverse complement strand
GGCGTAATCGGCGGACTGGGGCCGGAAGCGACCCTGGATTTTTTCGCCAAGGTCCTCGCCCATTCCCATGCCAAGACCGATCAGGAACATATCCACCTGATCATCCAGGACAATCCGAAGACGCCCAACCGCAATGACGCCATTGCCGGCCGCGGCCCCTCGCCCGGCCCGCATCTGGCCGAGATGGCGCGCACCCTCGACCGGGCCGGCGCCGATTTCATCGTCATGGCCTGCAACACCGCCCACGCGTTTGAACGCGACATTCGCGCGGCGTTGAAGAAGCCGTTTATCAGCCTGATCGACGAGGTCGTGGACGAAGTCCGCCAGGTTCATCCCCAGGCCAACGCCGTCGGTCTCCTCGCCACGCAAGGATGCCTCGATTCCGCCATCTACCACGCGGCCTTTGCGCGCCACGGAATTCGCGTGCTGCTGCTGGAAAAACCGTCCCAGGACCGGTTCATGGACCTGCTCTATCGCATCAAGTCGGGCGAGCGTGGACGCGAAGTGTGCGCCGGCATGCGGCAACTGGGCGAGGAGCTGGTGGCCCAGGGCGCCGAGATCCTGATCGCCGGCTGCACCGAGGTTCCATTGGCGCTCAAATCCGGCGAGAATTCGCGTCCCCTGGTCGATTCGACCGACGTGCTGGCCTATCGCTGCGTCCGCTATGCCCGCCGGCAGAAACCGCTGCCAGCCCAGTCATTCTCGGATTGGCGGGCGGAGGAATAACTTCTATCCTGAGCGCGGATTTTCAGCCCCGATGGAGCCCTAGGACATGCATCTTTCCCGCTTTGCTCGCGTGCGCCTCGGGCACTTTCCCACGCCCCTGGAGGCCATGCCTCGACTCTCCAAGCTGCTCGGCGGACCCAGTATCTACATCAAGCGTGACGACTGCACGGGACTCGCGTCGGGCGGCAACAAGACCCGGAAGCTCGAATTCTTGATGGCCGACGCGCTGAAAAAGGGCGCCGATACGGTCATCACCCAGGGCGCGATCCAGTCGAACCATGCGCGCCAAACGGCCGCCGCCGCCGCCAAGCTCGGGATGAAGTGCCATATTCTCCTGGAGAACCGCACCGGCAGCAACAGCCCGGACTATTGCGCGTCCGGCAATGTCCTCCTCGATCACATCCTCGGCGCTCCCACGCGCAACTTTCCCGCCGGCGCCGACATGAACGCCGCCATGGAGACCGTCGCCGAGCAAGTCCGCTCCAAGGGCGGCAAGCCCTACATCATCGTCGGCGGCGGATCGAACGCGATCGGCGCGCTGGGCTACGTGAACTGCGCGCTGGAACTGGTGGCGCAGGCGAACGATCTGGGCCTGGTTATCGATCATCTTGTCCATGCGACCGGGAGCTCGGGCACGCAAGCCGGCCTGGTCGCCGGGCTCGAGGGCTGCCGCAGCCAAATTCCGGTTCTGGGCATCGGCGTTCGCGCGCCACGGCCACAGCAGGAGGAAAATGTCTACAAGCTTGCTTGCGCCACCGCCGACCATTTGGGCATGTCCGGCAGCGTCGCGCGCGGGCGCGTGGCCGCCAATTGCGACTATGTGGGTCCGGGCTACGGCCTGCCGACCGACGGCATGATCGAAGCCGTCAACCTGGCGGCGCGCGCCGAAGGCATCCTGCTCGATCCCGTCTATTCCGGAAAAGGCATGGCCGGGCTCATCGACCTCGTGCGCAAGGGGCATTTCAAGAAAACGGAGAACGTCGTATTCTTGCACACTGGCGGAAGCGCCGGCCTGTTCGGCTACAATGGTATTTTCGACGATACGCGCCCCGTTTAGGGGTTGGTTTCGGACCTGCCTAGTGTTGTGGTTTCAACGCTTGATTCCCAATCAACGCATTGGAGCCACAACACATCGTATTGGTTTTGCTAGTGTTACGACTCTGTCGGTTCGGGAACGAAACGTCAGAGTCGTAACACTAGAGACGGAGACTGCCGATGGCGACGCCGCGTCCCGCGCCGGATTGGCGTATCGCGCATTGGCTCAATGCGCGCCAACCGTTAAGCCTGGAGGCCTTGCGCGGGCGTGTCGTGCTGGCGGTCGCGTTCCAAATGTTGTGCCCGGGATGCGTCAGCCACGGCCTGCCCCAGGC
>CAZIVY010000233.1:0-4882 GCA_964542505.1 uncultured Rhodospirillaceae bacterium | reverse complement strand
TACGGCCGCCACGAGGCGGAGCCGGTGCGCGTGCTGCCCTTCTACCCGCTGTTCCTGGCCGCCATGAACCTGGTGCTGCTGGCGGCGGACGCGTTTGTCTTTCTGTTCGCCTGGGAGCTCATGTCGATCGCCTCGTGGCTCCTGGTGCTGTCGAGCCACCGCGAGGCCGGAACGCCGCGCGCGGCCTACCTTTATTTCGTCATGGCGATGCTCGGCGCGCTTGGCCTGCTGCTCGCCTTCGGCTTGCTGGCTGGCGGCGCCGGCGACTACAGCTTCGCCGCCCTCCGCGCCCTGCCCAAGTCGCCGGGCCTGGCGCTGGCGGTGGCGGCGCTGGCGCTGCTGGGAGCGGGATCCAAGGCCGGCATCGTGCCCCTGCACGCCTGGCTGCCGCTTGCCCACCCGGCGGCGCCGAGCCATGCCTCGGCGCTGCTCAGCGGCGTGATGACCAAGGTGGCGATCTACGGATTCGTGCGCTTGACCTTCGACCTCGCCGGCCATCTGCCCTGGTGGTGGGGTGGCATCGTGCTGGCGGTGGGCGCCATCACCGCCGTGCTCGGCGTCCTCCACGCGATGATGGAAAACGACCTGAAGCGCCTCCTTGCCTACTCGACGGTGGAAAATATCGGCGTCGTCGTCATCGGCCTGGGGCTGGCGCTGGCGTTTCGCGCCAATGGCTTCCGGGCGCTGGCGGCGCTGGCGTTCACCGCGGCGCTGCTGCACGTCCTCAACCACGCCGTGTTCAAGAGCCTGTTGTTTTGCGCCGCCGGCGCCGTCGCCGCCGCCACCGGCGAGCGCGACATGGAAAAACTCGGCGGCTTGATCCACCGCATGCCGGAGACGGCGCTCGCCTTCTTGATCGGCGCGGCCGCCATCTCGGCGCTGCCGCCGCTCAATGGTTTCGCCTCGGAATGGCTGCTGTTCCAGGCCATTCTGACGAGCGCGGCGCTGCCCCAATGGGTGTTGCAGTTCGCCGTGCCGGTGGTGGGCGCCCTGCTGGCGCTTTCGGCGGCGCTGGTGGCGGCCTGCTTCGTCAAGGCTTTCGGCATCGGTTTTCTCGGCCGCCCGCGCACGCTTGCCGCCGCCCGCGCCGAGGAAGTGGACGGCTGCATGCGCGCCGGCATGGCGGCGCTGGCGGCGCTTTGCCTCGCCATCGGCGTCGTGCCCGGCGGCGTCATCGCGCTTATCGATCCGGCCAGCGCCGCGTTGATGGGCGCGCGCCTCGGCGACGTGACGGGGGCCAATTGGTTGTGGCTGGCGCCGCTGGGCGGCGGACGCAGCTCGTATAGCGGCCTGGTGGTGGTGCTGGCGATCGCCGCGCTGACCACGGCCACCCTGCTGCTGGTGCGCCGCTACGGCTCGCCGCGTGGGCGCCGGGCCGCGCCCTGGGACTGCGGTTTCCCCGATCCCCGCCCCGAAACCCAATACACTGCCTCGAGTTTTGCCCAGCCCATAAGGCGCGTCTTTGGCGCCGCCATTTTTCGCGCCCGCGAAAGCGTGGACATGCCCGCGCCCGGCGATGGCCGGCCGGCGGTCTTCGCGGTCACGTTCCGCGATCTCGCCTGGGAGTGGTTCTACGCGCCGGTGGCGCGCGCCGTGACCTGGGCGAGCGGCGCCGTCAACCCGTTGCAGTTTCTCACCATCCGGCGCTATCTCACGCTCATGTTCGCGGCGCTGGTGCTGCTGCTCGTTATTGTCGCGTTGGCCGCATGATCGACGCGTTGTTGCAACTCCTGCACATGGGGCTGGCGCTGGCCTTGGCGCCGGCGCTCACCGGCGTCGTGCGCGCGACCAAGGCCCGGCTGCTGCGCCGCCGCGGGCCCTCGGTTTGGCAGCCCTACCGCGACCTGGCGCGGCTGCTGCGCAAGGACGCCGTGGTGGCGGAAAACGCCTCCTGGCTGTTCACCGCCACGCCCTATCTGGTCTTTGCCGTGCTTTGGCTGGCGGCCTCCGTGGTGCCGAGCTTTACCCTCGCGCTCTGGCTCGGCCCAACCTCGGACCTCATCGTGCTCGTGGCCCTGCTCGGCGGCGCGCGTTTTTTCACCGCGCTGGCGGGCATGGACGTGGGCACCAGTTTCGGCGGCATCGGCTCGAGCCGCGAGATGATGATCGCGACCCTCGCCGAGCCGGCGATGCTCATGGTCATTTTCACCCTTTCGCTGTGGATCGGCTCGACCTCGCTCACCCACATCGCCGGCGTGATCCTGGCCAGCGCGCTCGGCGTGCAGGTGTCGCTGGCGCTGGCGCTCATGGCCATGCTCATGGTGGCGATGGCCGAGAATGCGCGCATCCCGGTGGACAACCCCGCCACCCATCTCGAACTCACCATGGTCCACGAGGCCATGGTGCTGGAATATTCCGGCCGCCATTTGGCGTTGATGGACGGTGCGGCGATGCTGAAATTGCTGGTCTACCTGTCGCTCATCGTCTGCCTTTTCGCCCCCTGGGGCATCGTGCCTTCGGGCGCCGGCCTGTTCGACCTCGCCACCGCGTTGTCCGCCTATGTCCTCAAGCTCGTCGCCGGCGGCATGGCGCTCGGCGTCTTCGAGGTCAGCATCGCCAAGATGCGGGTCTTCCGTGTCGCCGAATTCCTCGGCGGCGCGCTGCTGCTGGCCGTGCTGGCGACCATTTTCCTCTACGTGGCGCGGGCGCTGTGACCCAAAAACTGGCCTACGACGTCGCTCATTTGCTCGGCGCCAGCGTGCTGCTGCTCAGCTTCGCGCTGCTCTTCCAGCGCCGCCTGTTCGGCGTGCTCAAGGTCTTCGCGCTGCAAGCCGTGGTGCTGGCGCTGCTCGCCGCCTGGCAGGCTTATGCGCAAGGAGCGCCCCACCTCTACGTCACCGCCGGCATCGCCCTCCTGTTCAAGGCCATCGTCATCCCCTACGCGCTTCACCGCATCGTCGACAAGCTCGGCATCCATGGCACGGTCGAATTCGCCATCGGCGTCGGGGCGACGATGATGGCGGCGGTGGCGCTGGTGTGGCTCTCCATCCTGCTCGTCCTGCCGGCGACCGTCGCCGCCGCGGCGCTGACGCGCGAGAACCTGACCCTCGCTCTGTCGGTGGTGCTGCGCGGCCTGCTGATGATGATCTCGCGCCGCAACGCCGTCACCCAGGTGGTGGGATTCATGTCGCTGGAAAATGGCCTGGTTCTCGCCGCCGTGGGCGTCAAGGGCATGCCGCTGGTGGTGGAAATGAGCATCGCCTTCTCGGTGCTGGTGGCCTTCATCGTCTTCGGCATTTTCTTCTTCCATATCCGCGAGCGCTTCGACAGCCTCGACATCCACTATCTGGAAAGCTTTCGGGGCGACCGGCGATGAACCCGGTGGACGCGCTCCTCGGCGTCCCCGCCGTCGCCGCCCTGGTGCTGGCGGCGATTCCGAGTTACCGCCCTGCGGCGGCGGTTAACGTCGCCGCTTGCGGCCTGACCTTGCTGGCGGGCCTGGCGCTGCTGGTGGAGCGGCCGCCGCCCACCGACCTGGTGTTCATCGACGACTTCAACATCTACATGGTGGTGCTGACCGCCTTCGTCGGCGCCACCACCAGCCTGTTCAGCGCCGGCTATATCGGCCATGAACTCGCCGCCGGGCGGCTCGACGCGCCGCGCCTGCGCTTCTATCACGCCATGTACCAGGGCTTCATGTGCAGCATGCTGCTGGCGCTGGTGGCCAACAATCTCGGCGTCATGTGGGTGGCGGTGGAGGGCGCGACGCTGAGCACGGTGCTGATGATCAGCCTCTACCGCACGCGCGAGGCGATCGAGGCGGCGTGGAAATACTTCATCCTCTGCAGCGTCGGCGTCGCGCTGGCGCTGTTCGGCACCATTCTGATGTACCTGGCGGCGCAGCCGGTGATCGGCGCCGGCATGGCGGCCATGGCCTGGCTCGAACTCGTGCGTCACGCCCCGCGCTTCGATCCGGCGCTGCTCAACCTCGCCTTCGTCTTCCTGCTCGTCGGCTACGGCACCAAGGTCGGCCTGGCGCCGCTGCACGCCTGGCTGCCCGACGCCCACGCCGAGGGTCCGACGCCGATATCGGCCGTGCTCTCGGGGCTGCTGCTCAACGTCGCGCTCTACGCCGTGCTGCGCTTCAAGATGCTGCTCGCCGCCAACGGCGCCGCCATCGCCCCCGGGCCGCTGATGATGGGCATGGGTTTGGCCTCGCTGCTGCTCGCCAGCCTGATGCTTTACGGCCGGCGCGACGTCAAACGGCTGTTCGCCTATTCCTCCATCGAGCACATGGGCATTGCCACCTTCGCCTTCGGCCTCGGCGGCCCGCTGGCCAATTTCGCCGGCTTGCTGCACATGACCATGCACAGCCTCACCAAGTCGGCGGTCTTCTTCGCCGTCGGCCACATCGCGCAAGTCACCGGCACGCAAAAAATCGCCGACATTCGCGCCCTGACCGCCACCCACCCGGCGCTGGGCTGGGGGTTGGTGCTGGGCGTCGTCGCGCTGGCCGGTCTGCCGCCGCTCGGCATTTTCATCAGCGAATTCCTGCTGGTGACCACGACCATGGCGCGCGCGCCCTATCTCGCGCTGCCGGTGGTTCTTGGCTTGGCGCTGGCCTTCGGCGCCTTGCTGCTCCGCCTGCAAGGCATGGCGTTCGGCCCGGCGCCCACGGCGCGGCCGCTGCCGTTGCAAGGTTCGCTGGCGCCGCTTTACGCCCATCTGGCGCTGGTGTTCGTCGCCGGAATCTATTTGCCGCCGCCGCTGGTGGCCTGGTTCCAAAACGTCGCCCGGTTGCTGAACTGATGTCCTCGGATTCCCTTCTCGATTTTCTAGCGCCAGCGCCGCACGTGGCCGCCCATCGGCCGTGGCCGCGCTTTCGCCTCGACGAGGCGGCGTGGCGCGCTCTAATCGCGCGCCTGGCGGATGCGGATTGGTC
>CAZIVY010000232.1:0-1705 GCA_964542505.1 uncultured Rhodospirillaceae bacterium | reverse complement strand
GCTGTTCATCGCCGCCGTGGTCTACCGCCAGATGGGCTGGCGCGACGTATGGGAAAGCGCCCAGGAAGCGGCGCGCACCACCGCCATGCTGTTCATGATCATCCTTGGCGCCGGGCTGTTCGGCCACATGCTGACCAAGCTAGGGATTCCCAAACAGGCGGTGGACGTGGTGCTCAGCTACGGCGTGTCGCAGGTCGCTTTCATGATCGCGGTGATGGCGCTGCTGTTCGTGCTCGGGCTGATCCTGGAATCTTTCTCGATCATCCTGATCACGACGCCGGTGATCCTGCCGGTGATGACGGCGCTGGGAATCGACAAGGTGTGGTACGGGGTATTGCTGACGATCAACCTGGAGCTGGCGCTGATCTCGCCGCCGGTGGGCATGAACCTGATCGCGATCAAGTCGATCACCAAGGCGCCGTTGAGCGAAATCGACCGCGCGGCCCTGCCCTATATCGGCCTGCTGACGCTCGGCATCGCTGTCATCATCGCCTTTCCCGACATCGCGCTCTGGCTGCCGCGCACCATGGCCTATGGGCGCTGAGGCAGGACCGCGCCATTTGCCGCCAGGTGGCGCGCGAGCAGCGCGGCTAGCGGAAGGGTGAGCAGCACCGCCGCCGCCGCCACGGCCATGGCCCAGGGCACGCCGGCGATATCGCCCAACAGCCCGTAGAACAGCGGGGCCAGCGCGCCGGTGCCGATGAGGACGGTATAGAAAATCCCGAAGGCGCGCGCCCTGTCCGACGGCGCCACCAGTTCCGGCACGCTGCCGTAGAGCACCGAGGAGGTGCCGTTGAGGACGAGGCCCAGAAGCGGCATGAGCGCCAGCCCGGCTTCGAGCGGCAGCGGCAACAAAGCCACGATGCCGGCGGCGGTGAGCGATTCGGTGACCAGCACCGTCGGCAGCATGCCCCAGCGCGCGCCGGCGAAAGCGCATACCAGCTTGCCGGCGGCGCCGCCCGCGAACAGCAGCGTCAGCGCCACGCCAACCATGGGCAGCGCGGCGCCCTTGCCGATGAGCACGAAGGGAAGAAAGGTGAGGAACGCGGTGCGGGTGGCGGTGTCGATCGCCCCGATGACCAGCAGCAGGGCGAAACCTCGGCTCATGGCGCCATGCGGCGCGGCGGCCGTCGCGGGATGGGCGCTGGCGGATTCGGCCGCCGGTTCGACGCCCCGAAGTTGCGCCGGCGTCGCCGCCAGCAGCACCGCCGCCGCCGCCACGCCCAGCGCCGCCAGCAACCAGGCGGCGGGGCGCCAGGCGGCAAACGCCACCACCAGCGCGACCAGCGCCGGCAGCGCCATCTTGCCCACGTCGCCGGCGAAGTTGTAGGCGCCCAACGCGGCGCGCGATTTCGGCCCGGCATAAGCGTGCGCGACCAGGCTGGAAGCCAGCGGGTGCTGTACGCCCGCCCCCAACCCGCCGACGATCAGGGCCGCCGCCAGCGCCACGTAGCCGCCGCTCAAGGCGGCGAGGGCGAAGCTGCCGCCGGCCACCAGTGTGCCCGCCGCCAGCACCGGCGCCACGCCCCAACGCAAGGCCAGCCACGCCGCCGGTACCTGAAAGGCGGCCATGGCCCCGCTATAGAGGCTGCGCAGCAGGCCGATTTCCGCGTAGCCGATGCCGAATTCCGCCTGCCATAGCGGCAACAGCACCACCAGCGCGTCGGAATAGCCGTCGTGCAAGGCGTGCGCCCCGCAGGCGACG
>CAZIVY010000231.1:0-3980 GCA_964542505.1 uncultured Rhodospirillaceae bacterium | reverse complement strand
CAGGCGGGCGAGAAAGGGCCCGTCCATGTCCACCCGGCCGCAGCCGCACGGGCAGCGGAATTCGGCCTCGGAAAAATTCGGATAGCTCGCCCAGTCGGGCACGGCGATCATGCCACCGAACAGCGCCTCAGGATTTCAGGTTCCACTTGAAGCCGGCCCACAACGCCGCGAGCAGGCCGGCGATCAGGGCGCCGATCAGCGCGATGCGGGTCTGGCGGCCGATGAGTTCGGCCATGAGGCGCTGCTTGCGCAGGAAGGCGAAGTCCTGCTGCATGCCAAGCATGGCTTGGTTGTCGCTCGTGTCGACGCCGAGTTCGATAAGGGTGTCGCGCACCGCCTGGCGCACGACGGCGCGGATTTCGTCTTGCGTCATGCGTCCCTCCCAGGCACCAGGCGGAAGAACTCCCAGCCCTGGCCGGCGGATACCATGCAGCTCATGCCGTTCGGCCGGGTGAGCAGGCATGAACGCGTTCAGCGTTCATAACCAGCTGCCGCCAGCGGCGACGAAAACCTCGACGAGCAACCCCTCGCCATCGATCCCGGCGGCAACCCGGCGCTCGCCATGGCTTGCCGCGAGGTAGGCGACGAGCGCGTCGCGCCGATCGCAAATCGCGGGCGACGACGCCGCGGGCAATACAAATGAAAACGCCGCCAGAGCGGCGGCGATCGGGAGACAGGCACGCATGTATCACCTCATGTCTTGGCGGACTCGATCTCGGCCGCTGTCAGCACGCCCTTGGCGCGCAGCGCGGCGGCAAGGCTCTCGATGGTCAGGGCTGGCTGCCGGGGCGACGGCGGTGGTGGCGCCTCGCGGGCCGCACGCGCCTCGCGCAAGGCGGCGAGCTTCGCCAGGATCGCATCGCCGGGCGCCCACGGCATGGCTTGCGGGTGCGCGTTGCCCTTGGCGTCGGCCAGCACATGCCGCTCGCCCGGCGCGTAGATGCGCTCGGACATGCCATCCGGCAGCGGCGGGAAGGCTGCCGCGTTGTCGCCCTGGAAGTCGGTCAGGGTCGCCTCGTAATCAGCCTGTGGTGAGCCTGTCGAACCACGGATGAAGATTCGGCCGTCGGGATGCAGGTGAAGTTCGGTCATTGCAACCTCACGTTTTGACGATGTAGTTGAGGATCAGCGCCGGCGGCATGTTCTGGTGCGCCCCGCCACCGCCTGTGCTGGAAGTCAGGACATTGCTGCCAGTAGTTTCCCCGGGATACAAATTGGGTACGCCACCACCTTGACCGATCCCGCCAAAAGTAGCGGCAATGTGCGTATGCGCCGGCATCTGCGCCGTTGCCAGCGTCACCGTCTCCGCGCCGCCCGAAGCGCCCAATGTCGCTCCGGCAATGCCGGAGCCGCCGGAAGTCACCCGGCTCGCCGCCGATCCGTTCATGTCGTCCTTGCCGACGGCGGCGCGTCCGCGCAGGTCGGGCAGGTTGAACGTGGTCGAGCCGTCGCCGACGCCGAAAGTTGTGCCGATAGCCGTAAACAGCGCCGCGAATGCCGTTCGGCTGATCGCCTGGCCGGCGCAGTATTTCCAGCCGCTCGGTTCCGTCGAGCCGGCATAGGGCATGACGGCCCCGGTGGGCACCGACACGATCCCGGTCAATTGCGAGCCGTCCACCGCCGGCAGCTTGCCGCCGGTTTCGAGCAGCGGAATGTCGCCTGCGGCGGTTCCGGTATTGCGCGTCGCCGCGGTGCCCACCGTCGTCGTTGCGCCGCTGGCCACCGTCGTCGTCGCGCCGCTTGCAAGGCCCAGCAGATTGAGCGAGCGGATGTCGTCGATGATCGAGTTCGTGATCGTGGCGGTCGAGGTCGTGAGGTTGATCCGCGCCACCGGGACCTTGCCGGCGGGGATGGCCGGATCTACGGGAGACGCGGCTTCCGTGCCGGTGGCGACGCCCACCGCGCCGGTGGCCCGATCCACGTGGACGATGTCTTTCCTTGAGTTGGCCGACGGGGCCGTAATTGTCCCCGTCGACTGCGCGGGAACTTCGGTCAATGCACTGCCGCCGGCGAAGATATGCCCCGCATCGAGCCGCACCGTCATGTTGGGCGTCGCCTGCTCGTGCGGGGCGAAAGCCCCGGCGAGGCGCGGGAAGGCGGCGAACGCGGCGTCGATGTTGAGCGGGTAGGCGGTGCCGCTTTGGGTGTTGTAATTGGGCTGGACGAAGGTGGAGACGGGCATGGGATTCCAGTTATCGGTTAACAGTTCTCAGTCATCAGTTTTCAGTTCTCAATTGCCTGACGACTGACAGCTGACGACTCGTCTTCACGACCCCAGCGCCTGCCAGTTGACGTTGCCGGCGGCGCCGGCGCCGGAGGTGTTGAACAGCCTGGCGGTGAAACCGGTCGCGGTGATCGCGTCGGCGACCCCGATCAAGGCCGCGCCGCCCAGCGGCGTCACTTGCACGTTGGGCGGAAAGAAGAAACGCCGGCTGAAGGTGATCGCCGTGCCGCCCGGCCCCACGGCCACGTTCTGCCCGCGTTCGTCGTCGCGCACCGGCGCATCCGCCGCCGGCGTGAAGGCGCTGACATAGGCGTTGCCGAGCGCGGGTTGTAGCTTGAGCCTGGCCTTGATCCGGCGCGCGGCGATGGTCCCAATGCCCCAGGGCTCGAAGCCGTCATAGGAACCGGCTTCCAAGCGGTAGTCGATCTCCAGCCCCGGAGCCGGCACTCCGGCGGCCACACCCCGGCCGAGGGCAGCGGCGAAAGTGGCGAAAACGCGAAAGGACGAATCGAAACCCACGTCGATTTCCGTGGCTTCATAGGCGCACAGCGCCGCGGCGTAGGGCACGAACCGCTCGAACAGCTCAACATTCGTGTGCTGGTTCGCCGACTTGGTGGATTCGGGAACCAGGACGCCGGTCCAATGCTTGACGAAATCGACCTTGGTCCCCAGCCAGTCGGGTCCTTGCGCCGGCGCGGCGATGACGGTGTTGAAGTTCCCCACCGCCAGCGTGGCGGTGGCGGCGTCGGTGGAATCGTTGCCCGACGTGTCCCGCGCCTTGATGGCGAATTCCCAACTGCCCGGCGGCACGGCGGCGGTGGTGATTTGCGTGCCGCGCGTGGCTTGCGTCAATTCCGTCATCGCCGCCCAGGGCGTGCCCGCCACGCCGTAGCGGATGGAATAGCCGGCGATGTCGAGGTCCGCCACCGCCTGCCAGCGGAACACCACCAATGGACCGTTGGGGGCGGCGGTGAAGCCCGAGACATCCGCAGGCGGCGCGGTCTTGCCTGCCACGACGTGGCCCGCCGCCGTCACCCAGGCCGAATCTCGGCCGATGCTGTTCACCGCCCTGATCCTCGCGTCGTAGGCGACGCCGTCCTGCGCGTCGAGGATGAAGGCTTCCGTGTCCGCGCCGTTGACGAACTGCGAAGGCTGCCAGGCCGAATCGGCCGATTTCTTGTGCTGCGCCTCGATCAGCCCGCCGGAGGTGACGAAGGCGTCGGCCGGCGCCGTCCAGCTGGCCTTGATGCGGCTGAACACCGTGCCGTCGCGGCGCAGGTAAAGCTGCGCCGTGCCGGAAGCCAACACCAGCCCCGTGGGCGCGGCGACGATGAACGGGGAAGGCAGGTTGGTGTCCGGCGCGGGATCGTGAAGCACCGCCTCGCCGGAGTTCCAGGCGTAGATGGAATCGTCGTATTCCTGCAGCGTCAGGTCGACGCCGCCGGCGTCCGACAATTGCCAGGCGAGGACGCGGAACTTCTTGCCGGTCCATCCGAGCGCCGCGAGGCTCACCGTCACCACGTCCCAGACCGCGATCCTGAGCGCCGTGAACTTGGCCGGGAATTCGACGCTGATCCCCTGGCGCGCCTGCTCCAGCGCGATCTTGGCGATGCGCTGCGCCCGCGTGGCGTCGTTGGTGAAGGCGAAATTCAGGTCGCGGTAGATGCGGCTCCCGCCGTCCTGCGCCTCATAGGCCGCGTTCACCACCGGCGGGAAATCGGTGGCCTGGCCGGCCTGGCTGGCGTCGGGAAAGGTT
>CAZIVY010000230.1:0-26584 GCA_964542505.1 uncultured Rhodospirillaceae bacterium | reverse complement strand
CCAGCCCCGCAAACCCAGCGACGACGCCTGCCTGGTCGCCCAGGCGCGGTAGGCGACGCCCTGCACCCGGCCGCGTATGGAGAGACGCACGGCCTTGTCCCCCTCGCTCATTCCCGCTCCCGGCCGGCCCAGTACCCGATCGCGCAAGTTCGCGCCACGGAGGGCGGAATTGCGCGATCGGGTACAAACCTATGAATCGGTACCGACTTTCGTGGGGCATCGGTCATCGTTCGTGACTCGGTCATTCGCGAAAGTCGGTATTAGGCTATTTCTCGAACTCGAGAATCACCTGATCCACCGCCAAGCTGTCGCCGGCCTTCACCTTGATCGCGCCGATGACGCCATCGCGTTCGGCGCGCAAGACGTTCTCCATTTTCATCGCCTCGACCACCGCCAGCGTCTGCCCGGCTTTCACGGCCTCGCTTTTGCTCACATTGATCGACACCACCAGGCCGGGCATCGGGCACAGCAGATACTGCGACAGGTCGGGGGGCGCCTTCACCGGCATCAGGCGCGCCAATTCGTCGCCACGCGGCGTGCGCACCGCGACCGCGAGCTGCGCCCCCCCATGGACGATCAGCAGATCGCTGGCGCGCACCGCGACGAGCGCCGAAAAGGGCGCCCCCCGCACCCGCCCGCGGAACAGCGCTTCCCCCGGACGCCAGGAACTCTGCACCGCCATTGGCTGCTCGTCGACGGTCAACGCCGCGCCGTCCGCGCCCGCCGTCCGCGACGCGACGCGGAAGCTTTGCCCGGCTATGCGCACGATGCGCTCCGCCTCCGCGGGCGGGCGGGCGTTCGCCATGCGCCCAACGATGCCGGCCGCGCGCTCCTCGAGCGCCAGTTGAACGAACGCCGCCACCGCCGCCACCGCCCGCAATTCGTCCGCCTTAAGCTCGGCGCCGTGGAACCCTTGCGGCCATTCGTCGGCGATGAAGGCGGTGCTGAGCCGGCCCTCGCGGAAGCGCCCGTGGCGCGCCAGCGCGGCGAGAAAGCTCACATTGTGCGATATGCCGGCGAGGCGCGTTTCATCCAGCGCCGACGATATCCGGTCGATGGCCTCGGCGCGGCTCTCGCCCCAGGCGCACATCTTGGCGATCATCGGATCGTAGAAGCGGGTGATTTCCGATCCTTCCTCGACGCCCGTATCCACGCGCACATGCGGGCTGTCCGCCGGCGGCCGCCAATAACTCAGCCGCCCGGTCGAGGGCAGGAAACCGCGATACGGGTCCTCGGCGTAGATGCGCGCCTCCACCGCCCATCCCCGCGCCTGGATATCCGCTTGCTTGAGCGCGAGCTTCTCGCCGGCGGCGACGCGGATCATCTGTTCCACCAGGTCGATGCCGGTGACCAGTTCGGTCACCGGATGCTCCACCTGGAGGCGCGTGTTCATTTCCAGGAAATAGAAGCGCCGCTCCGCGTCGACGATGAATTCCACCGTCCCCGCGGAGTGGTAATCGACCGCCTTGGCCAGGGCCACCGCCTGCGCCCCCATGGCTTGGCGCGTCGCCTGGTCGAGAAACGGGCTCGGCGCCTCCTCGATTACCTTTTGGTGGCGGCGCTGGATGGAACATTCGCGCTCGCCCAGATGGATGACCGTGCCATGCTTGTCGCCCAGCACCTGGATTTCGATGTGGCGCGGCTCGACGATGTATTTCTCGATGAACACCCGCTCGTCGCCGAACGCCGTGCGCGCCTCGTTGGTGGCCGAGCGGAACGCCTGCTCCACCTCGGGCGCGGCACGGGCGATGCGCATGCCCTTGCCGCCGCCGCCGGCGGAGGCTTTGATCATCACCGGATAACCCAGCTCGCCCGCGATCTTGACCGCTTCCGCCCCGTCCTTGACCACGCCGAGATAGCCCGGCACCTGGCTGACGCCGGCCTTTTGCGCCAGCTTCTTCGATTCGATCTTGTCTCCCATGGCGTGGATCGCGTGCGCCGAGGGGCCGATGAAGACGACGCCCGCCGCTTCCAGCGCCTCCGCGAAGCGCCGGTTTTCGGACAGGAAGCCGTAACCTGGATGCACCGCCTCGGCCCCGGTTTCCTTGCACGCGGCGAGGATGCGCTCGATGACGAGATAGGATTCCGCCGCCGGCGCCGGCCCGATGTGCACCGCCTCGTCCGCCTGGCGCACATGCAGCGCGCCGTCGTCGGCGTCGGAATAGACGGCGACGGTCTTGATGCCGAGCCGCTTGCAGGTGCGGATGACCCGGCAGGCGATCTCGCCGCGATTGGCGATCAGGATTTTGGAGAACATCGCAGGTTCACTTATCCTCGCTGCCCTCATCCTGAGGAGCCCGCGAAGCGGGCGTCTCGAAGGATGAGGGGCGTTTGCTCCGGCGTTTGGATAGCCCACGAATTCGCGCGAAATCACCTGAGATCAGAGCTTCCTTCTTCGCGCGACTCCAACCCTTGATCTGCCGCTCGACCGCAATGGCGTCAGTGATGACTGCAAACTCCTGCGACCAAGCGAGCGCTACAGGGCGTCGGGTTGCCGTGTAACCGTCATATGCGCCGGCCTCATGTTCGGCGAGGCGCACGTCCAGGGTCGACCGCGTCGACCCGACATAGAATGAACCGTCAGAACATTTCAGCATATAGACATATGCCATGGGGACAATTCGCGTGACTGCGCCTCATCCTTCGAGACGGCTGCTACGCAGCCTCCTCAGGATGAGGCACGCAATTGATCCAAAACGTCCTCATCCTGAGAGCTTGTGAATCTTTCGATTCCGGCGCTTTTCGACATGAGTCAAATCAAGCACTTGCGAACCTCGGAAACGCGGAAATTCGAATACATTCACAAGCTCTGAGGAGCGCCCCCAGGGCGCGTCTCGAAGGATGAGGAAGTTCCCAAGTCTACAGCGGGATGTTGTCGTGTTTTTTCCACGGGTTTTCCAGCTTCTTGCCGCGCAGCATGGCGAGCGAGCGGCAAAGCCTGAGCCGCGTCGAGTGGGGCATGATCACGTCGTCGATGAAGCCGCGGTGGCCGACGGCGAAGGGGTTGGCGAACTTGGCGCGGTATTCCTCGGTGCGCGCCTCGATCTTCTTGGCGTCGCCGATCTCGGCGCGGAAGATGATCTCCACCGCCCCCTTCGGCCCCATGACCGCGATTTCCGCCGACGGCCAGGCGAAGCTGATGTCGCCGCGGATGTGCTTCGAGCTCATGACGTCATAGGCGCCGCCATAGGCCTTGCGCGTGATCAGCGTCACTTTCGGCACCGTCGCCTCGGTGAACGCGAACAACAGCTTGGCGCCATGCTTGATGATGCCGCCAAATTCTTGCGCCGTGCCGGGCAGGAACCCCGGCACATCGACCAAGGTGACGATCGGAATGTTGAAGCAATCGCAGAAGCGCACGAAGCGCGCCCCCTTGCGCGCCGAATCGATGTCGAGGCATCCCGCCAGCACCATCGGTTGATTGGCGACGATGCCCACCGGGTGCCCCTCCATGCGCGCCAGGCCGATGACGATGTTCTTGGCGAAGCCGGGCTGCAGCTCGAAGAAGTCGCCCTCGTCCACCACCTTCTCGATCAGCTCCTTCATGTCGTAGGGCTTGTTCGCGTTCGCCGGCACCAGGCTGTCCAGCGACATTTCCACCCGGTCGGCCGGGTCCGATGTCGGCCGCGCCGGCGGCGGCTCGCGGTTGGAAAGCGGGAGAAAATCGAAGAAGCGCCGCGTCTGCGCCAACGCCTCCACGTCGTTCTCGAACGACAGGTCGGCGACCGAGGACTTGGTGGTGTGGGTCACGGCGCCGCCGAGTTCTTCTTGCGTCACCGATTCCTGCGTCACCGTCTTCACCACGTCGGGTCCGGTGACGAACATGTAGGACGTGTCCTTGACCATGAAGATGAAGTCGGTCATCGCCGGTGAATAGACGGCGCCGCCGGCGCACGGCCCCATGATGAGCGAAAGCTGCGGCACCACGCCCGAGGCCAGCACGTTGCGCTTGAAGACCTCGGCATAGCCCGCCAGCGAGGCCACGCCCTCCTGGATGCGGGCCCCGCCGGAATCGTTCAGCCCGATCACCGGCGCCCCCACCTGCATGGCCTTGTCCATGATCTTGCTGATTTTCTCGGCGTGGGCTTCGGAAAGCGAGCCGCCGAAGACGGTGAAGTCCTGGCTGAACACGAACACCAGCCGCCCGTTGATGGCGCCGTAGCCGGTGACCACGCCGTCGCCCGGAACGGTCTGCTCGGCCATGCCGAAATCGCCGCAGCGATGTTCGACGAACATGTCCCATTCCTCGAACGAGCGGGGATCGAGCAAAAGCTCGATGCGCTCGCGCGCGGTGAGCTTGCCCTTGGCATGCTGCGCGTCGATGCGCCGCTGGCCGCCGCCGAGCCGCGCGGCGGCGCGCTTTTCCTCCAATTGCCGGATGATGTCTTCCATGCCCCCACCACCCCCCGCGCGAGAAGCGAAGTGGAGATAGCATCAATCGCCGACCCTGGCCAGCCGGGGCATCAAGCCGGGCGGCGCGCCAGTTCCAGAAAGCGGGCCACGTCGGCGATGTCGGCGGCGATGGCCAAACGGCGCTTTTCCGCCTCCTCGTCCACGCTCCAGCGCCGCGCCTGAAAGCGCTCTTCCAGGAAGCTGAGTTCGGCCGCGCGGGCGGCGTCAAGCGGCCCCTCGGCGACCGCCAGCGCCAGCGCTACCGACCCCAGATTGGCGGCGAGCGCCTGCAGCCCCGCCAGGCCGAAGTCGTTTTTGGCCGCGATCCTGGCCCGCAAGGCGGCCAGGGCCGCCTTGTCCTGCGTCCCCACAAGCACACCCGAATTGGCCGTCAGGTGGATGCCCCCATGCTCGCTTAGCCAATCCAGCCAGGGCTGCCACGCCTGGTGCTGCAGGGCGGCCAGTTCCGGCGGCTCCGGCGCGCGCTGGCACAAAAGGTCGGCGGCGCCGTAAGCGGCGATTTCGTCGATGACCGCGTCGCGCGCCAGCGGAACGCGGTCGATGGCCGTCGCCGCCAAGCGCATCATCGGCATGGTCAGCGGGCGGATGACATCGCCCTGCTCATGCCACTCGTTCGCGATGGCGGCGGCCAATGCCTCGGTCGGCAGCTTCATCTCGGTCCCGGCGGGTGTGGTCAAGGGCCGCTCGTCGAGGCGAACGCCGAAGCCGGTTGCGGCCCTCCCCCGTGGAGGACCGGCGGCGGCGGCGCGGTAGTTTCGCCGTGATCTGGTCACTTCGGCGCGGATGACGCCGGCGCGGGCCCGGCGTTGCTTCGTGCCGTCACCTGCGCCAGCGCCGGCAGGCAAGCGGCCTGTTCCGACGAACGCAAGGCGGCGATGAGCGGGATCAGAAGCCCGATTGGCCCCAGCGCGGTGCCGGCCACGGCCCCGGCGACGCCCAAGGCCACCGCCGATTCGTCGGGCGTGACGGTGGGCTTGAGCAGCGGCCCTTGCACGTGCAGCGGCACGTTGACGGTCACCAAGCGTCCTTCGGTCGAATTCGTCTTGAGCAATATATCGATAACCTCGCGGCCCAGATCCACCGTCCCGGCGCCACGCACCGCGGCGCGGCCGGTATCGAGCATCAGGGCGTCCGCCGTGGCGGTTCCATTCTTGATTCCGAAGCGGGAGACGAAGCAACTCACGTCGGTGCCGCGCGGTCGCTTCGGATCGTCGCCCAACGCCGGCAGAAAGTCGGCGATCATGTCCACATAGCCCGCGAACTGGCTGTTGATGCGCCCCTGCCCCATGCCGGCGTCGATGCGTCCGGTGAGCGCGGTCATGATGTCGCGCCAACTGCGTCCGACGCCACCGATGTCCACCGTCCCGTCCAGCTCGCCGGCGAAGATTTCCTTGTCGCCGAACAGGCGCGAGACCTTGCCCAAGTCCACGTCCCGCACGCGGAATCCGGTCCTGAACCCGACGTTCGGCGTGCGCGCGTCAAGCACCAGCGACCCGGCGATCTTGCCGCCGGCGAATTCGGCGTCCAAACGAGCCAGCGTCAAGCGTCCGGACTCGAGTATGACCTGTCCCGCGACTTGGCGAAAATTGAGGGGGTCGATCCGCACCCGCGCGCCGTCGAGGACTAGGTTGAGGTCGATCGCGGCCAATGCCCCGAGATTCATGGGTCTGTCCGAAAACAGCCGGCCGGTATCGGCCTCGCCTCGCTTGCGCTCGAAGGAGAGGCCGATGTCGGCAAGATCGACCAGCGATCCGCTAAGCCGCGCGTCGATCCGCGGCCGCGGTTGAAAGACGATGCGTCCATCGCCCATCAGTTTGCTGGCGCCATAGTCCAGATGCAGATCGGCCAGCTTGAGCGCCCCCCCGATGTCGCCGCTGGCCGTGGCCGCCAGGCGGAAAGGCCGGCTTTTGGGTATTTCGCCGCCCGCGAGCGCCGCCACCCCGGCGAGATTCCGCCCCTCGAACCTCACCGCCACCACCAACCCCTTGCCGAGCAGCGGTTCGACGAGCGTGCCTTCCAGGCCCAGCCGCGTCTCGCCGGCGGCGACGTCGAGCTTGAACGGCCAGGGAGCGTCGGGCTGCAACAACTGCGACAAGCGGCCGACGCGTCCGTTCATGTCGACCATTTGGCCGTTGTAGTTGGCGACGAGGACGGCGCGCAGCGCGTCGCCGTCGGCGCGCAGCTCCATGCGATCGATTTTGCCGGCGAGGGTACGGCCGCTGACCCCGTTACGGTAGGTGACGCTTAATCTTTCCACGCGGACGCGCCCCAAATCGGCCAGCAGCCGGCTGTCGTCCTTGGCCGCCGTCTTGCTTGGTTTTTCCTTTGGCCCGCCCTTGTCGGCAAATTCCCAATTGCCCCGATTCTTCGTGTCGGTCTCGAGCACGATGTCGACGCCCCGCAACACCAGGCGATCGAGCCTGACCGTGCGACTCCACAGGAACGGCAGCAGGTCGACTTCCGCCGCGAATTCCTCGACGGTTGCCATGGCAGGGCGCGAACCCCAGGCGGCGTTGGCCAGGCTGACCTTGGTCACCTTGAGCGCGAGATAGGGAAAAAAGGCGAGTGAAACGCGGCCTTTGATGGCCACCTCTCGCCCGGTGGCGGCGGCGGCGGCGGCGGCGATTTCCCGCCGGTACTGATCGAAATCGCTGTTGGCGAACGCGGCGATCAGGGTCACGGCCGCCGCCATGGTCAAGACAAGCGCAACCTTCAGCGTTTTTCGCAGAGTGAAGATTACCAAGCCCGGCCTCCACCTTGGCCGAAATTCGCCGTTTCCCGAATCATGGCTGCCCGCCAACCCCATGCGCAAGAACAGGCGTATCCCGTAGCCATTCTATTGAGTTGCGGTTGCCACTTGGTTACCGTCCCCACCCATGAGCGACGACCGCTTGACACTTCTTGGTAGCCCCGCCGCGGTTCCGCCATCGCCGGCGGCCGCGGTCCTCGAAACCGTGGCCAATCCCCATCCGGGGGCGGTCTATCTGGTCCGCTTTACCGCCCCCGAGTTCACCAGCCTGTGCCCGCTCACCGGCCAGCCGGATTTCGCCCATCTGGTGGTCGATTATGTCCCCGCCGAACGCCTGGTGGAGAGCAAATCGCTCAAATTGTACCTGGCGTCGTTCCGCAATCATGGCGCTTTTCACGAGGATTGCACCCTCGCCATCGCCCGCCGCCTGGCCGACGCGGCGAAACCGCGCTGGCTGCGCATTGGCGGCTATTGGTTTCCGCGCGGCGGCATCCCCATCGACGTCTTCTACCAGACCGGCCCGCCGCCGGAGGGCCTGTGGCTGCCCGACCAGGGCGTTGCCCCCTATCGCGGCCGTGGGTAGCCAATACCAACTCTCATTGACGATGACTCTCCGCTTCGTCATGGCCGGGCGAAGATACGGCCATCCATGTCTTTGATCTCATTTGCGTTTTAAGGCGTGGATGCCCGCAACAACCCCCGGGTCGAAGAGCCCGGGGGCCAGGCATGACAAGTAGGGAACAGCGAGACTTGGCATAAGCCGGGGGTGGATTAATTCTTCTGAAACGGGTCGCGGGCGTCGTCTTCATCCAAGCCGAACAGGCGCCAGGTCGCCGCCATGTGGTCGGGCAGGGCTGCGGTCACGTCGAGGACGCCGCCGCCCGGAAGCGGCGCCACCAGCCGGCGGGCGTGCAAATGCAATTGACCCCCCACCTCGCCGCCAAGAAACGCGCCGCGGCCGCCATATTTGCCGTCGCCCTGGATGGGCGTGCCCAGCGCCGCGCAATGGACGCGCAATTGATGGGTGCGCCCGCTGAGCGGCATGAGCGCCAGCCAGGCGGCGCGCCGGCCGGCGGTCTCCAGGACCGAATAAAGGGTCGCCGCCGGCTTGCCTTCGTCCTCGTCGGCGGTCACGCGGTCGCCCGACGGCCCCGGCAGCTTGGCCAAGGGTGCGTCGATGCGCCCGTTATAGGCCGCGGGCACGCCGACGCATAAAGCCCAATAGATCTTGCGCACCCGATGGCGGCGCAAACTCTCGCCCACATGCGCCGCCGCCTGCCGGTGGCGCGCCAGCAAGAGGACGCCCGAGGTGTCCTTGTCCAAGCGATGCACGAGCTTCGGGCGCTCGCGCGCCTCGAAACGCAGCGCGTCCAGCATCGCGTCCAGGTGGCGCTTCAGACCGCTGCCGCCCTGCACCGCCAGGCCCGGCGGCTTGTTCAGGGCGATGACGTCGTCGTCGCGGTAGAGCACGCGCCGGCGAAGATCCCGCGCGTCGACGTCGGCGACCGGCGCCCGCTCCTCGAGGCTTGGCGCCTCCACCGGCGGCGGCGCGGACGCGGGCGCCAGCGCGGACGCGGGCGCCAGCGGCGGAACGCGCACCGCCTGGCCCGCCTCCAGGCGGAGCGAGGCCTTGGCGCGCCCGCCATCGACGCGCACCTGCCCGGTGCGCAACAGCTTCTCCAGACGGCCATGGGGCAGGCCGGGAAAATGCCGGCGGAACCAGCGATCGAGGCGCATGCCTTTCTCGTCGGCGGCGACCATCCGTGGGGCAATGCCACTCATGCCAACAGGTGGCGCATCAGATAGATCCCGCAAAACAGCCCGCCCACGGCCAGAACCACCGATCCCAGCATGTAGAACGCCGCCGCCGCCCACTGGCCGCGCTCGATCAACAGCATCGCATCAAGCGAGAACGAGGAAAACGTCGTGAAGCCGCCAAGGATGCCGACGGTGAGGAACGCACGCACCTCCAGCGGCGCGTTCCAACGCAGCGCGAACCCTTCCGCCAGCACGCCCATGACGAAGGATCCGAGCACGTTGACCGCGAGAATGCCCCAGGGAAAGCCATCGCCCGCCAGCCGCGTCACTTGCACGGCGAAGACATGGCGCGCCGTGGCGCCGATGGCGCCGCCGAGCGCGATCGCAAGTATCGTCCGCATCACTCCGTCTCGGCCGGGCCGGCGGGCGGAACGGAATCGCGCCTTTTCTGGCGCAGCCTGGCCCAGTAGTCGAGGCGCTTCGCCACCTCGCGCTCGAATCCCCGTTCGCTCGGGCGGTAGAAGTTCTGCCGCGCCATGCCGTCGGGAAAATAGTTCTGCCCGGAAAATCCTTCCGGCGTGTCGTGATCGTACTGATAGTCCTTGCCATAACCCAGGTCGCGCATGAGCCGCGTGGGCGCGTTGAGAATATGCAGCGGCGGCATCAGCGAGCCATGTTCCGCCGCCGACTTTTTCGACGCGCCAAAAGCGCGGTAGATGGCGTTCGATTTTGGCGCCGTGGCCAGGTAGACCACCGCCTGGGCCAAGCCAAGCTCGCCTTCCGGACTGCCGAGAAAGTCGTACCCGTCCTTGGCCGCCAGCGCCTGCGCCACCGCCTGCGGGTCGGCCAGGCCCACGTCCTCGACCGCGAAGCGCACCAGGCGGCGGGCGATGTAGAGCGGCGGCTCGCCGCCGGCGAGCATGCGCGCCAGCCAATAAAGCGCCGCGTCGCAGTCCGAACCCCGCAACGCCTTGTGCAGCGCGCTGATGAGGTTGTAATGGCCTTCCCGCGCCTTGTCGTAGAGAGGCGCGCGCTGTTGCAGCGCCGCCATGAGGCCGCGCACGTCGAGCGCCGCCGCGGCCGGCAGCGCCAACAGGTCTTCGGCCAGGTTGAGCACATAGCGGCCATCGCCGTCGGCCATGGCGCGCAGCGCCACCCGCGCCTCCGCGTCCAACGGCAGAGTCCGCCCGGCCGTGGCCTCGGCGCGGCTCAACAGCACTTCCAGGCTGGCGTCGTCGAGGCGGCGCAGCACCATCACCTGGCAACGCGACAAGAGCGCCGCGTTCAACTCGAACGACGGATTTTCCGTCGTCGCGCCCACCAGCACCACCGTGCCGTCCTCGACATAGGGCAGGAATCCGTCCTGCTGCGAGCGGTTGAAGCGGTGGATTTCATCCACGAAGAGCAGGGTTCCCCGCCCCGCGAGGCGCCGCGCGCGCGCCGCCTCGAAAACCTTGCGCAGATCGGCGACGCCGGAAAAGACCGCCGACAACTGCTCGAAGTCGAGCTTGACCAGTTCGGCGAGCAGCCGCGCGATGGTCGTCTTGCCCGTTCCCGGCGGCCCCCAAAGAATGAGCGAGGACAGCCGGCCCGCCTCGATCATGCGCCGCATGGGGCCTTCGCCCTTGAGCAAATGATCCTGCCCGACCACATCGTCCAGGCGGCGCGGGCGCAGCCGATCGGCGAGCGGGCGCGCCACGTCGCGATCGAGGCCCGCCGCCTCGAACAAGGTGCTCATGACCGCACCGTGATCGTAAGGGGCTTGCCCGCCCGGCGCAGGCTCAAGACCCAATGTCCCCGCGCGGCGGCCTTGAGCGTGTCTTCAAGCTTGCCCACCGTGGCGATGGCCGTGTCGTTCACGGCCTCGACGATGTCGCCCGGCCTTACGCCAACCCGCGCCGCGGTGCCGCTTTTGGCGACGGCGAAGACGATGACGCCGCGCGTCATCGGATTGAAGCCTATTTCCTCGGCGAAGGCCGGCGACAGATTGGCGACCACGGCCCCATTGAGCGGATGCGCGCCGTCGAGCCGCGTCCGCTGCCGCGCCGGCGTTTCCGGCGGCAGCGCCAGAAGGACCGTCAACTGGATGGCTTTTCCCGCCCGTACGACGTCGAGGATCGCGGTCTCGCCGTTGCTGCGCACGGCGGACCGAAAGCGGAGCCCGCGTTCGTCGAACACCTCGCGCCCGTCCATTTTCAGGATCACATCGCCTACTCGCACTCCCGCGCTGCCGGCCGGCCCTCCGTCATAGACGGCGGCGACCAGCGCCCCGCCCGGCTTCGCCATGCCCAGGCTGGCGGCAATCTTGGCGCTCACCGGCTGGGCGGAGACGCCAAGCCACGGCCGCACGATGCCTTGACCCGTCAGCGCGCCGGCCACCGTCGTCGCCACCAGATTGGCCGGGATGGCGAAGCCGATGCCCAGCGATCCGCCGCTGCGCGAATAGATCGCCGTGTTGATGCCCGCCAAGCGCCCATCGAGGGTGATCAACGCGCCGCCCGAATTGCCCGGATTGATCGCCGCGTCGATCTGGATGAAGGACTGGGTCGCCAATTGCCCCACCTCCGTCCGCCCGAGCGCCGACACGATGCCCGAGGTAACCGTCTGGCCGACGCCGAACGGATTGCCGATCGCCAGCACGATGTCGCCCACCTCAAGATCGTCGGAATCGCCGAAATGCAAATAAGGCAGTTCCTCGCCCTTGGCGTCGATGCGCAACACCGCCAGGTCGGTCCGCGCGTCGGC
Organism: uncultured Rhodospirillaceae bacterium; assembly: GCA_964542505.1. Lineage (GTDB taxonomy): Bacteria > Pseudomonadota > Alphaproteobacteria > Ferrovibrionales > Ferrovibrionaceae > CAZIVY01. The sequence continues at coordinate 14,919 of CAZIVY010000230.1, read as the reverse complement.
GGCGATCAGGCGCGCCTCGAACTCGCGCCGGTCGGCGAGCACGACCACGATTTCGGTCGCCCCCTTGATCACATGATGGTTGGTGACGATAACCCCGTCGGGCTCCACCAGAACACCCGATCCCAACGACTGCGCCACGCGCTCGCGCGGCACGCCAGAGGGTGACTGGTCGCCGAAAAAACGGCGGAACAAGGGGTCGGCGGCCAGCGGCGGCTTTTCCTCGCCGCGCACGACCCGGCGGCTGTAGACGTTGACCACCGCCGGCGCCGCCTCGCGCACCAGGGGCGCGAAGGAAAATCCCGGCGCTCCGCCGATCGCGGGCGCGCTTTGACCCGCCGCCGGCATGGCGCCGGCGAGCAAACCGCCAACAATCCCCGCAGCAACCAGGGCCGCCATTCGCGTCGTCATTGCCGCACAGAGATAGGACGGCCCCGCCACAAAAGCAAAGGCCGCAAAAGCAAAAAGGGCGGCCTCTGGTGGCCGCCCCTCCGTCAGTATCGATGCCCCGCCCCGTCACGCCGCGGCGGTCACCGCTTCTTCTTCCTTTACCTCCGCTTTCGGGCCGGAATCGAGGCCCTTGGCCGCCGGATCGCGGTCCACCAGCTCGATCACCGCCATGGGCGCCGCGTCGCCATAGCGGAACCCGCTTTTCAGCGTGCGGGTGTAGCCGCCGGCGCGCTTGGCGTAGCGCTCGCTCAAGGTGGTGAACAGCTTGGCCACCACCTTGGTTTCGGGCAGGAAGGCCAGGGCCTGGCGCCGGGCATGCAAGCCGCCGCGCTTGCCCAGCGTGATCAGGCGCTCCACCACCCCCCGCAATTCCTTCGCCTTGGGAAGCGTGGTGGTGATCTGCTCGTGCTTGATCAGGGCCGACGCCATGTTGGCGAACATGGATCGGCGGTGCTGTCCCTCGCGGGCGAATTTTCGTCCGGAATTGCGATGGCGCATGGTCTCGTCCTCAGGGTCGCGGATTGAGCCGCGGGGTTCAGAAACTCTCTTGCATCTTCTTCGTCAGTTCTTCGATGTTTTCCGGCGGCCAGTTGGGAACGTGCATGCCGAGGTGCAAGCCCATCTGCGCCAGGACTTCCTTGATCTCGTTGAGCGACTTGCGGCCGAAATTCGGCGTGCGCAGCATTTCCGCCTCCGTCTTCTGCACCAGATCGCCGATATAGACGATGTTGTCGTTCTTGAGGCAGTTGGCGGAACGGACCGAAAGCTCCATTTCCTCGACGCGCCGCAACAGATTGGGGTTGAAGGCCGGTTCGACCAGCGTTTTTTCCGCCGATTCCACCCGCGGCTCCTCGAAATTGATGAACAGTTGAAGCTGGTCCTGAATGATGCGCGCCGCGTAGGCGATGGCGTCGTCGGGGCGCACGGTGCCGTTGGTTTCCACGCTCATGATCAGCTTGTCGTAGTCGAGGACCTGGCCGGAGCGGGTGTTTTCGACCTTGTAGGAAACCTTGCGCACCGGGCTGTAAAGGGCGTCGATGGCGATCAGGCCGATGGGCGCGTCTTCCGGCCGGTTCGCCGAGGCCGGCACATAGCCCTTGCCGCCGCTGACCGAGAGTTCCATCTTCACCGTCGCGCCGCTATCGAGCGTGCAAATCACCAGGTCCGGGTTGAGGATCTCGATGCCGTGTCCGGTGTCCAGCATCTTGGCGGTGACTTCGCATGGACCCTTGGCGTTCAGGCCCATGCGCTTGGGGCCATCGCCCTGCATGCGCAGCGCCAGCGCCTTGAGGTTGAGCACGATGTCGGTGACGTCTTCGCGCACGCCGGGAATGGACGAGAATTCGTGCAGCACGCCGTCGATCTTGATCGACGTGACGGCGGCGCCCTGCAGCGACGACAGCAGCACCCGCCGCAGCGCGTTGCCAAGCGTGAGGCCAAAGCCGCGCTCCAGCGGCTCCGCCACCACGGTGGCGAAGCGGCTTGAGTCGACCCCGGCGTCAACCGCCAGCTTGTTCGGCTTGATCAGGTCGGTCCAATTCTTTTGAATGACTCGAGCGCTCAAGGGCATATGTGGCGAACCTCTATCGTCTATGGTCCCGCGCGCTCAGGCGCGTGCGGAAATGCAATTCGAACTTAGACGCGGCGGCGTTTCGGCGGCCGGCATCCATTGTGCGGAATAGGCGAGACGTCGCGAATGGCGGTGACCATGAAGCCCACGGCCTGGAGGGCGCGCAGCGCCGATTCGCGCCCCGATCCCGGCCCGCGCACCTCGACCTCGATCGTCCGCACGCCGTGTTCCTGGGCCTTGCGCCCGGCCGCGTCGGCGGCCATCTGCGCGGCATAGGGCGTCGATTTGCGCGAGCCCTTGAAGCCCTGCGATCCGGACGATGCCCAGGCAATGGTGTTTCCCTGGGCGTCGGTGATGGTGATCATCGTGTTGTTGAACGTCGCGTTCACATGCGCGACGGCGGAGGTGATGTTCTTCTTTTCCTTGCGGCGCGGCCGTGCGGTCGCTTCTTTCGCCATGTCGGTTCCTTCGCTGCCTGTCAGGCTCGAACTAAATTAGCTTTTTTTCTTGCCGGCGATGGCGCGCGCCGGGCCCTTGCGCGTGCGCGCATTGGTATGGGTGCGTTGACCGCGCACCGGCAGACCGCGCCGGTGGCGCAAGCCCCGGTAGCAGCCGAGGTCCATCAACCGCTTGATGTTCATCGCCACTTCGCGGCGGAGGTCGCCCTCCACCCGGAAGTCGCGGTCGATCATTTCGCGGATATGGATGATTTCCGCCTCGGTCAATTGGTTGACTCGGCGATCGGACGGAATCCCGATCTTGCCGCAAATCAACTTCGCCCGCGCCTCGCCGATCCCGTAAATATAGCGAAGCGCCACCTCGACCTTCTTGTTGGTCGGGATATTCACACCTGCAATACGCGCCACCGTCCGTGCTCCTGGTTCTTACCCGCGCTCGACCCTTGTGGGTTGAGCTTTGATTCCGTTCAATTTTTCTGAAGCGGCGCCGGTCCCAAAGGGCGCGATTATACGTCCCTTGCCGCCCCAGTCAACCGCGTCACGCGGCCAGCGCGCCCTCGATCTCCTCGGTTACCTTGTCGATGTCCGCCATGGCGTCCACCACCCTCAGCAGCCCGCGCTTGCGGTAATAGGGCAGCAACGGCGCCGTTTGCCGGCGATAGGCGTCGAGCCGCGCCTTCATCGTCTCCGCGTTGTCGTCGGGCCGGCGCTGGAACTCGTGCCCGCCGCAACGGTCGCATACCCCCGCGCGCATGGGCTGATGGTTGGTATCGTGGTAGGCGGCGCCGCATGTGACGCAACTGAAGCGGCCGGCGACGCGGCCAACCAGCGCCGCTTCGTCGACCTTGAGTTCGATCACATTGGTCAGCCGCTGCCCACCCTTGGCGAGTATGGCGTCCAACGCCACCGCTTGCTCCTCGGTACGCGGAAAGCCATCGAAAACGAAGCCGCGGGCGCAATCGGCTTCCGCCAGGCGTTCGCCAATGAGCGCCACCACCACCTCGTCGGGAACCAGTTCGCCGCGCTTCATGATCGCCTCTGCCTTGCGTCCCACCGCCGTGCCGGCCCGCGCCGCCGCCCGCAATATGTCGCCCGTCGAAAGCTGCGCCAGGCCATGCGCCTTGGCCAGCCGCTGCGCCTGCGTGCCCTTGCCCGATCCCGGTGCGCCCAGAAGGACGAGCTTCACCGTCGTGAACCCCTGAGCTTCGCTTTCTTGATCAATCCCTCATATTGGTGCGCCAGGAGGTGCGAATGCACCTGACCCACCGTGTCCATGGTGACGCTGACCACGATCAGGATCGAAGTGCCGCCGAAATAGAACGGCACCGAATATTGCGAGATCAGGATTTCCGGCAACAGGCACACCACCGCCAGGTACGCCGCGCCGACCGTGGTCAAGCGGGTGAGCACATGATCGAGATATTCCGCCGTGCGCTGCCCGGGACGGATGCCCGGAATGAACCCGCCATACTTCTTCAGGTTGTCGGCGGTGTCCGTGGGGTTGAAGACGACCGCCGTGTAAAAGAAAGCGAAGAAGACGATCAGCCCCACATACATCATCATGTAAAGCGGCCGTCCATGCCCCAGCCAGGCGGTGACCGTGGTCAGCCACTCCGGCCCCGTGTTGGCGGAAAACTGCGCCACCGTGATCGGCATCAGCAACAGGCTGGAGGCGAAGATCGGCGGAATGACGCCGGACGAGTTGAGCTTGAGCGGCAAGTGCGAGCTTTCGCCGCCGAAGGTGCGCGCCCCCATCTGCCGTTTCGGGTACTGGACCAGGATCCGCCGCTGCGCGCGTTCCATGAACACGATGAAGCCGATGACCGCGACCACCATGAACAGCAGGAAAATGATGAAGACGGTGGAAAGCGCGCCGGTGCGGCCGAGTTCGAGCGTCGCCACCATGGCGCGCGGCAATTCGGCGACGATGCCGGCGAAAATGATCAGCGAAATGCCGTTGCCCACGCCCCGCTGGGTGATCTGCTCGCCGAGCCACATGAGGAAGACGGTTCCCCCGGTCAGCGTGATCACCGTGCTGGCGCGGAAGAAGAGGCCCGGATCCAGCACCGCCAAGCCCCGCGATCCGGTGACGCCTTCGAGGCCGGCGGCGATGCCATAGGCCTGAACGCTCGCCAGCAGCACGGTGCCGTAGCGGGTATACTGGTTGATCTTCTTGCGCCCCGACTCGCCCTCTTTCTTCAGCTGTTCGAGCGTCGGCGACACGGTGGTCATCAACTGCATGATGATCGAGGCCGAGATGTAGGGCATGATGTTGAGGGCGAACACGGTCATCCGCCCCAGCGCCCCGCCCGAAAACACGTCGAACATGCCGAGAATGCCGCCCCGGTTCTGCCGGAACAGCTCGCTGAGCACCGTGGGGTCGATGCCCGGCAGCGGGATGTAGGTGCCCAGCCGATAGACGATTAGCGCCCCCAGCGTGAACCAGATGCGCTGCTTGAGTTCGGTCGCCTTGGCGAAAGCGCCCAGGTTGATGTTGGCGGCAAGTTGTTCGGCGGCGGACGCCATGATCTACCTCCGCGTCGGCGCGGCTGGCCCGGGCGCCCCATGACGTGGGGCCCGTGCCGCGCGCCCAATCCCGTCCCCCTGCCCCAAGAGTCGCCCTCTCGTACCCAGCACTGTCGCGGCCGTGAAGGTCACGCCGGGGCCTGGGTATCGGGCTTCTTCTTGGCTTTCTCGTCCTTCTTCTTGTCCTTGCCCCCGTCCTGGGCCTTGCCCTTGACCGCGGCCTTGTCCCCCGCCGCGCCCTTGTCGTCGGGCTTCTTCTCCGGCTTCGCTTCGGGCTTTTTCTCCGGCTTCTTCTCCGGCGGCGGCGGCGGCGGACGCAGGATCTTGATCGTCCCGCCCGCCTTCGTCACCTGCTCGGCCGCCGACTTCGAGGCGCCAGCCACCTCCAGCGTCACCGCGCTCTTGATCTCGCCTTCGGCCAGCAGGCGCACGCCATCGACGCGCCCCTTCACCAGCCCCGCCTTTTGCAGCGCCGCGGCGTTCACCGTCATCGCGATGTCGATGCGCCCGCCGTCGATCGCCGCCTGCAGCCGGCCCAGATTGATCACCGCGTAGTACGGACGGAACAGCGAATGGAAACCGCGCTTCGGCAACCGGCGGTGAATCGGCATCTGCCCGCCTTCGAAGCCGTTCATGCGCACGCCGGTGCGCGCCGTTTGTCCCTTGCCGCCGCGGCCGGCCTGTTTGCCCTTGGTGGAGCCGATGCCGCGGCCGACGCGCATGCGCGCCTTGCGCGAGCCGGGATTGTCATGCAGTTGATTGAGGCGCATCGGAACCGTTACTCCTCGACCCGCAACAAATGGCGAATCTTTTTTATCATGCCGCGCACCGCCGGGGTATCGACGAGTTCACGCGCGCTTTGCAGCCGGCCGAGGCCCAATCCGGCCACCGTGTCCCGCTGATCCTTGGTGCGCTTGTTGGGACTGCGCAACAACGTCACCTTGACCGTCTTTCCCGCCGCCATGGCCCTATTCCTCGCCCTCGCCGCGGCGCTCGACAATGTCGCCCGGTTTCTTGCCGCGGCGCGCGGCTACCGTGCGCGGCGAGGCCAAGTCCGCCAGCGCCTGAAACGTCGCCTTGACCATGTTGTAGGGGTTCGAGGTGCCGATCGACTTGGTCACCACGTCCTGCACGCCAAGCGTCTCGAACACCGCGCGCATGGGGCCGCCGGCGATGATGCCCGTTCCCGGCGGCGCCGCGCGCAACACGACCTTGCCGGCTCCGTGCCGCCCCGTGGTGTCGTAGTGCAGCGTCCGTCCCTCGCGCAGCGGCACCCGGATCAAATTCCGCTTCGCCCGTTCCGTCGCCTTGCGGATCGCTTCCGGGACTTCGCGCGCCTTGCCGGCGCCGTAGCCGACGCGCCCCTTCTGATCGCCGACCACCACCAGGGCCGCGAAGCCGAAACGCCGGCCGCCCTTCACCACCTTGGCGACGCGGTTGATGCTGACCAGCTTGTCGAGAAGCTCGCCCTCGCCGCGTTCGTCCATTTTCGGTCGCGCCATGCGCACGTGCCTTCCCTAAAATTCCAAGCCGGCTGCGCGCGCGGCGTCGGCCAAGGCCTTCACCCGTCCGTGATACCGGTAGCCGCCGCGATCGAACACCACGATGCTTATGCCGGCGGCCTTGGCGCGTTCGGCCACCAACTTGCCCACTTGCACCGCCGCGTCGCGATTGGCGCCGGTCTTGATCTGGCCCTTGATGGCTTCATCGAGCGTCGACGCCGCGGCCACCGTCGCGCCCTTGCTGTCGTCGATGACCTGGGCGTAGATGTGGCGGGACGAACGGTGCACCGAAAGCCGCGGCTGGCCATGCGCGACCTTGCGCAGCCGCGCCCGCACCCGGGTGCAGCGCCGCTCGAACAACTCGTTGTTTGCCGTACCCATCGTCGTGCCTACTTCTTCTTTCCTTCTTTGCGGCGGACATGCTCCGTCGAGTACTTGATGCCCTTGCCTTTATAGGGCTCGGGCGGGCGGAACGCCCTGATCTCCGCCGCCACCTGTCCCACCTTCTGGCGATCGATGCCGGCGATGCGGATGCCGGTCTGTTTCTCCACCTTGATCTCGATGCCCTTGGGGATGTCATAGACCACGTCGTGGCTGAAGCCCAACTGCAACGTCAATTTGGGGCCCTGGACGTTGGCGCGGAAGCCGACGCCGTTGATGTCGAGGCTGGACGTATAGCCTTGCGACACCCCGCGCAGCATGTTGCTCACCAGCGTGCGCTGCAAGCCCCACATGGCGCGCGCGGTGCGCGTATCCTCGCGCGGCGCCAGGCTGATCTTGCCGCCCTCGATGGTCGCGGCGATGGCGTCCATGACCGTGACCGCCAATTCGCCCTTCGGCCCCTTGGCGGTGATCGTCGTCCCGCTCATCGCCACCTGCACCCCCGAGGGCACGGCGACCGGAATCTTGCCAATGCGCGACATCGCTAGAACACCTGACACAAGACTTCGCCGCCCACCTTGGCGCGGCGCGCGTCGCTGTCGGACATCACGCCCCGCGAGGTGGACAGGATCGAGACGCCAAAACCGCCGCGCACCTTGGGCAGGTCCTCGATGCGCGAATAGACGCGCCGTCCCGGCGTGGAGATGCGGCTGATCGCCTTGATCACCGGCTCGCCTTCGTAATACTTCAGCTCGATCTGCAGCCGCGCCTTGCCTTCGTCCTCGACGCGGTTGAAGCCGCGAATATAGCCTTCGCTCTTCAGCACCTCGAGCACGTTCATCCGCAGCCGCGACGCCGGCGAGTCCACCACGGGCTTGCCGGCGCGCTGCCCATTGCGGATGCGCGTCAGCATGTCGCCCAGAGGATCGGTCAACGACATGTATGTGCTCTCCCTACCAACTCGCCTTGACCAGGCCCGGAATCTGGCCCCGCGATCCCAGCTCGCGCAGCAACAGGCGCGAAACGCGCATCTTGCGGTAATAGGCCCGCGCCCGGCCGGTGATCTCGCAGCGGTTGCGGACCCGGGTCGCCGACGAATTGCGCGGCATCGCCGCCAGCTTCAACCGCGCCGCGAAACGCTCTTCCGGCGGCAGCTTCAGGTTCCGCGCCAGCGCCTTCAGCCTGGCGCGCTTGGCCGCGAAGCGCTTCACCAGGCGTTTCCGCATGGAGTTTTTCTCGATCGAGCTTTTTTTCGCCATTTATCGGTCGCTCCCGTACTTCAGCTTTTCGCCGCCGCTTCAGGCTGGAACGGCATGTTGAAACCCGCCAGCAGCGCCTTCGCCTCGGCGTCGCTGCGGGCGGTGGTGCAAATGACGATGTCCATGCCGCGCACCTCGTCCACGGTGTCGTATTCGATTTCCGGAAAAATAATCTGCTCCTTCAGGCCCAGCGCGTAATTCCCGCGGCCGTCGAAGCTTTTCCCCGAGAGTCCGCGGAAGTCGCGCACCCGGGGCAGCGCCACCGTCACCAGCCGGTCGAGGAATTCGTACATGCGTTCGCGGCGCAGCGTCACCTTGCAGCCCAGCGGCATGTCGACGCGCACCTTGAAATTCGCGATCGACTTGCGCGCCCGCGTGATCACCGGTTTCTGTCCGGCGATGCGCGTCATGTCGCCGACGGCGGCATTGACCTTCTTGCCGTCGCCCACCGCCTCGCCCACGCCCATGTTGACGATGATCTTGTCCAGGCGCGGAACCGCCAGCGGGCCGGCATAGCCGAGCTTCTTCTGCAACTCGGGCCGCAGCACTTTTTCGTAATGTTCTTGCATACGCGGTTTGGCCATGACGTTCCTCAGCGATCGATGACTTCGCCCGACCGGCGGGCGAAGCGCACCTTGCGGCCGTCTTCCAGAATCTTGTAGCCGACGCGGGTCGGCTTCCCGTCCTTGGGATCGAGCAGCCCGAGGTTCGAGATGTGGATCGCCGCTTCCTTCTTGACGATCCCCCCGGCGGCGGCGCGGCCCGGCTTGGTGTGCCGGTGCACCATGTTGACGCCGGAGACCAACGCGCGGTCCTCCGCGCGCACCATCCGCAGCACCTCGCCCTGCTTGCCCTTGTCGCGGCCGGAAAGCACCTGCACCTTGTCGCCCTTGCGGATTTTGAATTTGCGAGCCATCGCCTACAGGACCTCGGGGGCGAGCGAAACGATCTTCATGTGGTTCTTGGCGCGCAGTTCCCGCGTCACCGGGCCGAAGATGCGGGTGCCGATCGGTTCGTTCTGGTTGTTGATGAGCACCGCCGCGTTACGGTCGAAGCGGATGGCGGTGCCGTCGGCGCGCCGGATCGGCTTCGCGGTGCGCACGATCACGGCGCGATGCACATCGCCCTTTTTCACGCGCCCGCGCGGTATCGCTTCCTTGATCGAGACGACGATGACGTCGCCGACCGTCGCGTAACGGCGCCGCGACCCCCCCAGCACCTTGATGCACTGGACGCGCCGCGCGCCGGAATTGTCGGCCACTTCGAGGTTGGATTCGACCTGGATCATGGCCTCTCGGCTCCGCCCGCGTCGTCCGCCAGCACCACCCAGCGCTTGAACTTGGAGATCGGCCGGCACTCCATGATCTGCACCTTGTCGCCCACCTTGTGGGTGTCCTGCTCGTCATGGGCGTGATAGCGCGTCGAGCGCCGGATGAACTTCTTGTAGATCGGGTGCATGAGTCGGCGCTCGACCTCGACCACCACCGTCTTGGTGTTCTTGTCGCTCACCACCACGCCCTGCAAAATTCGCCTCGGCATTCGCCGTTACTCCTTCGTCTTTTTCCGCGCCGCCGGCTTGCGCGCGGCCCGCGTCTTGGGCGCCGCCTTGCGGGCGGCGGGTTTCTTCGCCGTCGGACGCTTAGGCTTAGGCTTACCCTTCTTGGCCTTGGATGCCTTCGCCGGCGCCGGATCGCGCGCCTTGCGCGCCGCCGAGCGCACCGCGCGTTTCTTGCGCGGACGGCGGGCCGCGGCGGCCTTGGGCTCCGCCAGCACCGTCTCCGTCTCGGGCTTGGCCGCCGCCGTCGTCGAGGTCGACGAAAACGACACGCCCCGCAGCCGCAACGCCGTCAGCAGGCGCGCGATATCGCGGCGCACATGGCGCACGCGGGAGCTGTTTTCAAGCTGCCCGGTCGCCTTCTGGAAGCGCAGGTTGAACTGCTCCTTCTTCAGCGCCAGGACCTGTTCCTGCAACTGGTCCGCGCTCTTGCCGATCAATTCGGCGGGCTTCATGCCTTGGCTCCTTCGCCGACGCGGCCCACCACGCGGCAACTGATCGGCAGCTTGGCCGCGCCGAGATCGAAAGCCTCGCGCGCCAGGGCCGCCGGCACGCCGTCCAACTCCGCCAGGATGCGGCCGGGCTTCACCCGGCAAATCCAGAACTCGGGCGCGCCCTTGCCCGAACCCATGCGCACCTCGGCCGGCTTTTTCGATACCGGCACGTCGGGGAAAATCCTGATCCACATGCGCCCGGTGCGCTTGATGTGGCGCGTGATGCACCGGCGCATGGCCTCGATCTGGCGCGCGGTGATGCGCCCCGGCTCCGTCGCCTTGAGGCCGTGCGAGCCGAAATTGAGCGTCGTGCCACCCTTGGCCTTGCCATGGATGCGGCCCTTGTGGGCCTTTCGGTACTTGGTGATCTTGGGTTGCAGCATGGCTTGATTCCGCGCCTAGCGTTGCGGCGCTTGTTCGGCCAGGCGCTTGTCCTGGGCCATGGGATCGTGCGCCATGACTTCGCCCTTGAACACCCACACCTTGACGCCGCAGGCGCCATAGGCGGTCTTCGCCGTGGCGAAGCCGTAGTCGATGTCGGCGCGCAGCGTGTGCAACGGCACCCGCCCCTCGCGGTACCACTCGACCCGCGCGATTTCCGAGCCCGCCAGGCGGCCGCTGCAATTGATGCGGATGCCCTGGGCGCCCAGCCGCATGGCCGATTGAACCGACCGCTTCATCGCCCGGCGGAAGGCGATGCGCCGCTCAAGCTGCTGGGCGATGTTTTCCGCCACCAGCTTGGCGTCGGTTTCCGGCTTGCGGATTTCGACGATGTTGAGATGCACTTCCGACGCCGTCATCTTGGTCAGCGACTGGCGCAGCTTTTCGATGTCGGCGCCCTTCTTGCCGATGACCACGCCCGGACGCGCCGAATAAATGGTGATGCGCGCCTTCTTCGCCGGCCGCTCGATGACGATGCGGCTGACGCCCGCCTGTTGCAGGCGTTCCTCGAGGAAGCGCCGGATCTTGATGTCCTCGTGCAGGAGGTTGGCGTACTCCTTGTCGCTCGAGTACCAGCGGCTGTCCCAGGTGCGATTGATACCGAGCCGGAGCCCGATAGGGTTGACTTTCTGACCCATTACGCCGTCTCCGCCGGTTTTTCCTTGGGCGCCGGCGCCGGTGGCGGCGCCGACGTCTCGCGCAGAACCAATCGCAAATGACTGAAGAACTTTTGCACCTTCGACGACCGGCCGCGGCCGCGCGCATGGAACCGGCGCATCACCAGCGCCTTGCCCACGCTCGCTTCCTTGACCTCCAGCCGGTCGACGTCCAGTTGGTGGTTGTTTTCGGCATTGGCGATCGCGGATTGCAAGAGCTTGCGCACGTTGAGCGCGATGCGCCGCTTCGAGAATTGCAACTCGGCCATCGCCGCCGACACCGGCTTGCCGCGAATCAGCCCGGCGACGAGGTCGAGCTTGCGCGGGCTGACGCGCACGTTGCGGAGCACGGCCAACGTCTCGTTCTCCGCCAACCGTCCGGGATGCGCTTTCTTGCCCATGAACTAGACCCGTTTCGCCTTCTTGTCGCCGCTGTGGCCGTGGAAGGTGCGCGTCGGCGAAAACTCGCCGAGGCGGTGCCCCACCATGTCCTCGGTGACCATCACCGGGATGAACTTGTGGCCGTTGTGGACGCCGAAGGTCAGGCCGACGAACTGCGGCAGGATGGTGGACCGCCGCGACCAGGTGCGGATGATCTCCTTGCGCCCCGACTGCTGCGTGTTCGCCGCCTTCTTCAGCAAAAAGCCGTCCACAAAGGGACCCTTCCAAACCGATCGCGCCATGATCCGATCCCTCGCCTAAGAATGCGCGCCCGGCGGGCGGCGGCGCAACCGGGACTTGTCGGTGCGCTTGTTGTTGCGCGTGCGGTAACCCTTGGTGGGCTGGCCCCAGGGGCTTACCGGATGACGGCCGCCCGAGGTGCGCCCCTCGCCGCCGCCATGCGGATGGTCGATGGGATTCATGGCCACGCCGCGCACCGTCGGGCGGACGCCCATCCAGCGCGAGCGGCCAGCCTTGCCGATCTTGACGTTCTGGTTGTCCGGGTTGGACACCGCGCCCACCGTCGCCATGCATTCGGCCGGCACCACGCGCTGTTCGCCCGACACCATGCGCAGCAGCGCCAGGCCGCGGTCCTTGCCCACCAGTTGCACATAGGTGCCGGCGGAGCGCGCGATCTTGCCGCCGCTTTTCGGCTTCATTTCCACATTGTGGACGATGGTGCCCACCGGAATGGAGCGCAGCGGCATGGCGTTGCCCGGCTTCACGTCCACCTTGTCGCCGGCCACCACCTTGTCGCCCGCCTTAACCCGCTGCGGCGCCAGGATGTAGCTCTTCTCGCCGTCCTCGTATTCGATCAGGGCGATGAACGCGGTGCGGTTGGGATCGTATTCTAGCCGCTGGACGGTGGCTTCGAGGTCGAACTTGCGGCGCTTGAAATCCACGATGCGGTAGCGCCGCTTGTGGCCGCCGCCTTGATGGCGCGTCGTGATGCGCCCGTGATTGTTGCGCCCGCCGGCGCTGTGCAGGCCCTCGGTCAGCTCCTTCACCGGCTTGCCCTTCCACAAGGAGGAGCGGTCCACCAGCACGGTGCCGCGGCTGGAGGGTGTTACCGGTCGAAATGTCTTCAGGGCCATGGGCTCGATTCCTGCTTCAGACGCCGGTGGTCACGTCGATGCGCGCGCCTTCGGCGAGCGTGACCAGCGCCTTCTTGTAATCCGAGCGGCGGCCGCGCCGGCCGCGCACCATTTTCACTTTACCCTTCACGCGCAGCGTATTCACCGCCTTGACCTTGACCTTGAACAACGCCTCGACCGCCGCCTTGATCGCCGGCTTGGTCGCGTCGAGCGGGACGCGGAACGCCACCTGGCTGTGCTCGGACATGCGCGTGGTCTTCTCGGTCACCAGCGGCGACAGAACGATGTCGAAGTGCGTCCTGTTCTTCATTTCAGCCGCGCCTCCAAATGCCCTACCGCCGCCTTGGTCAGCACCAGGAAATCATGGCGGAGAATGTCGTAAACGTTCACGCCTTGCTGCGGCAGCACGTCGATGCGCGGCAGGTTGCGCGCCGCCAGCGCGAAATGGGCGTCGACCCGCGAGCCGTCGATGATCAGCGCGCTGCTCCAGCCAAGCGCGCGCAGCTTGCCCGAAAGCGCGCCCGTCTTTGCCTCCGCCAGCTTCGCGTCCTCCAGCACCACCAGCCGCCCTTCCGCCTGCTTCGCCGACAGCGCCGTCCTCAGCGCCAGCTTCCGTACCTTTTTCGGCAAGTCGATGGCATGGCTGCGCACCACCGGCCCGAAGGCCTTGCCGCCGCCGCGGAACTGCGGCGCGCGGATGGCGCCATGACGGGCGCGCCCGGTGCCTTTTTGGCGGTAGATCTTGCGCGTCGAGCCCTCGACTTCGCCATAGGTCTTCGTCTTGTGCGTGCCCGCCTGGCGCCGGGCCAATTGCCAGATCACCATGCGCTGCAGGATATCGGGACGGGCCTTGAGGCCGAACACCGCTTCCGCCAGTTCCATGCTGCCGGTCTTGCGGTTATCGAGGTCGATGACGTCAATCTGCATGGCCATCAACCCTTTTTCTCGGCCGCCGCGGCGGCCGGCTTGCCCGCCGCGCCAGCCGGGCGCTTGCGCTTCGCCGCGTCGCGCACCAGCACGAAACTGCCCTCGGCGCCGGGAACGCTGCCTTTGAGGAACAGCACGCCCCGCTCGGCGTCGGCGCGCACCACCTGCAAATTCTGCTGGGTGCGCCGGCGGTCGCCCATATGGCCCGCCATCTTCTTGCCCTTGAACACGCGGCCGGGGTCCTGGCGCTGGCCGGTGGAACCGTGGCTGCGGTGACTGATGGAAACGCCGTGGCTGGCTTCAAGGCCGGCGAAGTGATGGCGTTTCATGACCCCCTGGAAGCCCTTGCCGACGGTGGTGCCCACCACGTCGACGAACTGCCCGGGCGCGAAGTGCGCGACGCTGATTTCGGCCCCCGGCGCCAGCAGCCCCTCGGCGTCGACGCGGAACTCGAACAAGACCCGCGTCGGCTCGACGTTGGTCTTGGCGAAATGCCCGCGCACGGCCTTGGTGAGGTTTTTCGTCTTCACCTTGCCGGCGCCAACCTGCACGGCGTTGTAGCCATCCTTCGCCTCGGTGCGCTGGGCCACCACCTGGCAGCGGTCCACCTTCAGCACCGTGACCGGCACATGCGCGCCGTCCGCGCCGAAGAGACGCGTCATGCCGAGCTTGCGAGCGATAATTCCGGTTCGCATCATGCGCCTACAGCTTGATCTCCACGTCCACGCCGGCGGCGAGGTCGAGCTTCATCAGCGCGTCCACGGTCTGCGGCGTCGGATCGATGATTTCCAGCACCCGCTTGTGGGTGCGAATTTCGAATTGCTCGCGCGACTTCTTGTCGATGTGCGGCGAGCGCAGCACGGTGAAGCGTTCCATGCGCGTCGGCAACGGGATCGGGCCGCGCACCCGCGCCCCGGTCCGCTTGGCGGTGTTGACGATCTCGCTCGTCGACTGGTCGAGAACGCGGTGATCGAACGCCTTCAGGCGGATGCGGATGTTCTGGTTTTCCATGACTGCCACCGGGCTTTCAGGCGATGATCGAGGCGACGACGCCGGCGCCCACCGTGCGCCCGCCCTCGCGGATGGCGAAGCGCAGGCCCTCGTCCATGGCGATGGGCGCGATCAGCTCCACCTCCATGGTGATGTTGTCGCCCGGCATCACCATCTC
>CAZIVY010000229.1:0-2362 GCA_964542505.1 uncultured Rhodospirillaceae bacterium | reverse complement strand
GTCGTCGATCAGCGTCGGCACCAGCGCCTGGGGATTGATCTTCCGGTAGGCGGGCTGAAACTGCTCGCCGCCGGCGCGCGCGAGATGGACGTAGCGAAGCTCGTGCTCCAGGCCCTTGAGATTGAGGGCGATGCGGGCCCGGAAGGCGGCGGAAGAACGGAAATAGCTGTAAAGCGCGAGCACGAATCCCTCCCTGTCGTTTATCGCGGCCGGCTGACGCGCTGGTCGATGGCGCCGAAGATGGTGGCCCCGGCGTCGTCCACCATGTCGATGCGCACGCGGTCGCCAAATTTCAGGAATGGCGTCGCCGGCTGGCCCTTGTCGATGGTTTCGCGCGCCCGCATCTCCATGATGCAGGAGGAGCCGGAGGCCGGGTCGCGGTTGGAGACCGTGCCGGAGCCCAGAATGGCGCCCGCGCCCAGGTTGCGCGTGCGCGCGGCGTGGGCGATCAGCGCCGGGAACTCGAAGGTCATGTCCACCCCGGCATTGGGGCGCCCAATGGGCCGGCCGTCGATGAAGCTCAAAATGGGCCGCGCGAGCTTGCCGCCGTCCCAGGCCGGCTCGAGCTCGTCGGGCGATACCGCGACGGGCGAGAACGCCGTCGCCGGCTTGCTTTGGAAGAAGCCGAAGCCCTTGGCGAGCTCGGCGGGAATAAGATTGCGCAGGCTGACGTCGTTGACCAGCACGAGCAGCTTGATATGCGCCCCCGCCTTTTCCGGCGTCGTGCCCATGGGCACGTCATCGAGGATGACGGCGATTTCGGCCTCGTAGTCGATGCCCCAGGATTCGTCGGCGGCCACGATATCGGCGGTGGCGGCGATCATGTCGTCCGAGCCCCCCTGATAGATGAGCGGCTCGCGGCGCAACGCGTCCGTCATCTCGGCGCCACGCGCCCGGCGCACCAGTTCCACGTGGTTGAGATAGGCCGAGCCATCGCACCACTGAAAAGCGCGCGGCAACGGCGCCGCCAGGGCGCGCACATCGAGGGCGAAGGCCCCGGCGGCGGCGCCCTCGTTCAGCCGGCCATAGACAGAATCCAGCTTCGCCGCCAGCCTGTCCCAATCGTCCAGCGCCGCTTGCATGGTGGGCGCGATATGGGGAACCGCGACCGCCGATTTCAACCCGCGATCCACCACCAGCAGGCGGCCGTCGCGCCCTTCTTTCAGGCTGGCGAGCTTCATGCCCTCAACGCGCCGGGGCCGGTTGCGCCGACCAGGAATGGACATAGCCCGCCCATTCCACCGCGGCGGCGGCGGGCGCCACGTCGAGCGCGTCGCGGGCGTCGATCATCACCGCCACTTCGTCGGTTTCGCCGCGCCCGCCCTTGGCGGCGGCGGCGGCGGCGGCGGCAAAGGCCTTGGGGTGGGGTCCGTGGGGAAAGCCGCACGGATGAAGCGTGATCATGCCGGGACGGATGTTGTCGCGGCTGAAGAACTGCCCGCGATGGTAGAAAATGACCTCGTCAAAATCGTCATTGTTGTGGAAAAACGGCACCCGCAAGGCCTCCGGATCGCTTTCGAGCGGCCGGGGGACGAAGGTGCAAACGACGAAGCGGCCGGCAAGGAAGGTCGTGTGCGCGGACGGCGGCAGGTGGTAGCGGTGGCTCATCACCGGCCGGATGTCGCGCCAGTTGATGCGCGCCGGCGCCAGGTCGCCCTTCCAGCCGATGGCGTCGAGGGGATTGTAGTCATAGGTCACGGTGCTGATCTGCTCGCGGCGCTTGATGCGCACCGGCCAGGCGCCTTCGCCTTGCTGGGCGCGGAAGGCGTCGTCAAGGTGCGGCACCTCCAGCATCGCCGGATCGAACAGCGCGTGGGCGCCGAGAAGGCCCTTGTCGGGCAGGCGGTAGGAATCGTTGGTGGCCTCGATCATCAGCGCGGCCACGGGTTCGGCGGGTTCGATGCGCCACATGGTGCCGCGCGGCAGCAGGATGTAATCCCCTTCGCCGAATTTGAGGTGGCCGAAATCGCAAAAAAGATCGCCGGCGCCGGCGTGGATGAAGAGCAGCTCGTCGCCGTCGCCGTTGCGCGCCAATTCGGCCGCGCCGCGTTCGCAGCGCCACAGGCGAATTTTCATGTGCGCGTTCGACAGCAGCAAATCCGCCTGCCAGGGCGAGGCGGACTGGCGCTCGATCTTGGCGGTGTCGAAGGCCCTGGGCTTCAGCGGCCCTTCCCAGTCGCTCCATCCCGTGGGCGGGTGGGCGTGGTACATGTGGGTCGCCGGGCCGAAAAATCCCTCGCGGCCGATTTCGCGCTCGAAGGCGCCTTTGGGCACCGCCACATGCGCCTGGCGCGGGGCTTCGCCCTCCACGTGGGGGAAGGAAATCCACTTCCTGGCCATGAGCGCTTCTCCTGGTTACGGT
>CAZIVY010000228.1:0-8614 GCA_964542505.1 uncultured Rhodospirillaceae bacterium | reverse complement strand
TCACTGATATCGGACTCGGGGCAAACTTCGGAACCTGAACGACACTAGGTATCAATACGGTGCTAGTGTCCCTTTGATTCTGAAATTCGCGTCGCGCCCGATATCGAACTCTGGCGAATTTCAGAATCGGGACACTAGCCGATTTTCCGCTACTGCATTTCGCTATGATGGCCTCCGTTTTCGCGGAGGAGGCACGCCATCATGTACGCCGTCGAGTTGCCGGGGTTCGGCAGCATCATGCTCTCGCCCGTGATCTGGTTCGGGCATCTTTCCTATGCGCTGGTGGCTTTGTCGTTTCTTCTGCGCGACGTGCTTTTGCTGCGCCTGGTCGCCATCGCCGCCGCGTTGTGCAACATCGCTTTTGCCTACTCCTTCGGCGCCCAACCGAACTGGATACCGATCTTCTGGCAGTCGCTCTTCATCGCCATCAACGTGGGTTGGAGCGCGCGCCTGATCTACGAGCGCCGCGGCGTGGTTCTAAGCGAGGACGAGCGCGAACTTTACCGGACGCTATTCCGTCAGTTCACGCCTTTCGAATTCCTCAAGCTGTTGCATGCCGGCCAGTGGCGCACCGCCGCGGCCGGAGTCGCGCTCGCCACGTCGGGCGCCAACCTCGACGAACTGCTGCTGATTTACAATGGCGAGGTCGAAGTGGCGTTGCCCGACGGCGGCGCGCGGCGGCTGAAGGACGGCGCCTTTCTGGGCGAGATCAGCCTATTGCGCGGCGGACCCGCCACCGCCACGGTGCGCACCATGTGCCCGACCCGCTACATCGCCTGGCCCAAGGCCGGGTTGAAACAGCTTTTGCAGCGCAATCCCGCCATGCGCTTTGCCATGCAAGGCGTGATCAGCGAGGACCTCACCCGTAAGCTTCTAAATCACCCCTAGCTAGATCAGCCCCAAGCTCTTGAGGTCGGCGAGCAGCGCCGGCGGCAGCCCTGCCTTGCGGCCGCCGCCCGAGCGCAAATCCGGCGGCGCGTCCTCGGCGTCAAGGTAGCGCCACCCCTGATGCGGCCGGCGCGCCTGCGGCACGGTAACAACCAGGCGCCGGTCGAGGCGAATGGCGCAGCGCCGCCCCTCGTCCTCGAAATACTCCCAGTCGAAGCCCACTATCGCCTGGCGCACCTGCACGAATCCCTTGACGATCCAGTAGAGCGAGCCGCCGTCGAGTATCTCCTCCACCCGCTTCGGCCGGTGGCGGGTGTAGTGCAGCACCGCCTTCCTTCCACCCTTGCGCCGCGACGCTTGCACGCGCGCCAGATGCGCGATGCTGTCGATGCCGACGCAGATTTTCAGCAGATGCAGCGCCACGGTGCTTGTCCTAGCGCTCGCCTTCGTCCAGCGACAACAGCGCCGCGTTGCCGCCGGCCGCCGTGGTGTCGGTGGAAACCGTGCGCTCGACCGCGAAGCGGTGCAGATAGCGCGGTCCGCCGGCCTTGGGACCGGTGCCCGACAAGCCCTCGCCGCCGAAGGGCTGCACGCCGACCACCGCGCCGATCATGTTGCGGTTCACGTAAAGGTTGCCGGCGCGCGCCCGCGCGCGCACGCGGCGCACCGTATCGTCGATGCGGCTGTGCACGCCGAAGGTCAGCCCGAACCCGGTGGCGTTGGCCGCGTCCACCACCGCGTCGAGCCGCCCGCCCGCGAAGCGCACGACGTGCAGAATGGGGCCGAACACCTCGCGCCGCAGCCGCTCGATGCCATCGATCTCGAAGGCATGCGGCGGGAAAAAGTACCCGTGCGGCGAGGCGCCACGGAGCGCCGTCACGCCGACGCGCCGACCCTCGGCGGCCATGCGCGCCGCGTGCGCCGCCAGCATCCCCCGCGCCTCGTCGTCGATCACCGGTCCCACGTCGGTTTCGATCAAGCCCGGATCGCCGACCGCCAGCTCGGCCATGGCGCCGGCCAGCATGGCGATCACCTTGTCGGCGATGTCGCTCTGCACATAGAGCACGCGCAACGCCGAGCAGCGCTGCCCGGCGGCGTTGAACGCCGAGCGCACCGCGTCCGCCACCACCTGTTCGGGGAGCGCGGTCGAATCGGCGATCATGACGTTTTGTCCGCCGGTCTCGGCGATCAAGGGCACCATCGCGCCGCCGCGCGCCGCCAACTGCCGGCCGATCGCCTGCGCCGTGTCGGTGCCGCCGGTGAAGGCGACGCCGGCGATGCGCGGGTCGCGGACCAGGAGCTGGCCCACGATCTCGCCCGCCCCCGGCAGCAGATGCAACACGTCCGCCGGCACGCCTGCCTGGTGCAGCAACTGGACGGCGCGCGCGGCGATCAGCGGCGTCTGTTCGGCGGGCTTCGCCGTCACCGTATTGCCGGCGGCGAGCGCGGCGCTGACCTGGCCAGTGAAAATGGCCAGCGGGAAATTCCATGGGCTGATGCAGGCGAAGACGCCGCGGCCCGACAGCCCGATCTCGTTCCGCTCGCCGGTCGGGCCGGGCAGCGCTTGCGGCGCGGCGAAATCGGCCCGCGCCCGCGCCGCGTAGTAGCGGCAGAAGTCCACCGCCTCGCGCACTTCCGCCACCGCGTCGGGCAGGCACTTGCCCGCCTCGCGCACGCATAGCGCCATGAGTTCGATACGCTGTTCCTCGAACAAATCGGCGGCGCGATCCAGAATCGCCGCGCGCGCGCCGGCGGGCGTGGCGTTCCAGTCGCCGGACGCCGCCTCGGCCCTGGTTACCGCTTCCGCCACCGCCGCCGGATCGGCGGCAATGACGGCGCCGATCCGCCGCCGCCGGTCGGCGGGATCGAAGGCGGGTTCGGCTTTTCCCCCTAGCGTCTTGCCGCCGACGATGGGCGCCGCCGCCCACTCGCGCGCCGCCGCCGCCAGCGCCGGCGCCAGCTCGGCCAGTTGCACCGGGTCGTTCAAATCCAGCCCCGACGAATTCGCCCGCTCGGGCCGGAAAAGATCGCGCGGCAGGGGAATCCTCGGGTGCGCCGCCACCGGCAACGCCGCCGCCTGTTCCACCGGGTCGGCGATGAGGCGATCCACCGGCTGGGTCTCGTCCACGATGCGGTTGACGAACGAGGTGTTGGCGCCGTTTTCCAGCAACCGGCGCACCAGATAGGCGAGAAGTTCCTCGTGGCCGCCCACCGGCGCGTAAATGCGGCAGGGCGCGGCGATGCCGGCGGCCCGCGCCGCCACGCCGTAAAGCGCCTCCCCCATGCCGTGCAGGCGCTGGTATTCGTAGTCCTCGCGCCCGCCGGCCAGCACGGCGATGGCGGCCACGGTATGCGCGTTGTGGCTGGCGAACTGGGCGTAGAAGCAATCCGGTTCCGCCAACAAGCGGCGCGCGCAGGCGAGATACGAAACATCGGTGGCCAGCTTGCGCGTGAACACCGGGTAGCCGCTGTATCCGCCTTCCTGGCCGCGCTTGATTTCGCTGTCCCAATAGGCGCCCTTGACCAGGCGCACCATGAACCGCCGGCGCCCGCGCCGCGCCAAATCGGCCAGCCAGTCGATCGCCGCCGGGGCCCGTTTCAGGTACGCCTGCACCGCCAACCCGAAACCATCCCAGCCGCCAAGCCGGCGGTCGAGCGCCAGCGCCTCGATCACCTCGAACGACAGATCGAGGCGGTCGGCCTCTTCGGCGTCGATGCAGAATCCAAGTTGCGCTTCGGCGGCTTTTTCCGCCAACGCCAAAAGCCGCGGCGTCAGCTCATTGATGGCGCGCCCGCGCTGCGCCACCTCGTAGCGCGGATGCAGCGCCGAGAGCTTAACCGAAATGCCCGGCCTCTCCGCCGGCCCGGCCCCGCTCGCCGCGCGGCCGATGGCGGCGATGGCGGCGGCGTAGGATTCCTGGTAGCGGTCCGCGTCCGCTTGTGTGCGCGCCGATTCCCCCAGCATATCGTAGGAATGGCGGTCGCCTTGCGCCTCGGCCGGGCGGGCGCGCGCCAAGGCTTCCTCGATATTACGGCCCATGACGAACTGGCGGCCCACGATGCGCATGGCCTCGCGCACCGCCTGGCGGATGACCGGCTCGCCGCTCCGCGCCACAAGCTGCTTGAGCCAGCCGCCGAGGTCCCCGACCTTCTCGCGGTCGAGGCGGACGATGCGCCCGGTGAGCATCAATCCCCAGGTGGAGGCGTTGACCAGGATCGAATCGCTCTGCCCCACATGGCGCTCCCAGTCGGCGCCGCCAAGCTTGTCGCGGATCAGCCGGTCCGCCGTCGCCGGATCGGGGACGCGCAACAGCGCCTCCGCCAGGCACATCAGCACCACGCCCTCCTGGCTGGAGAGCGAGTATTCGTGCAGCAGCGCCTCGATGCCGCCGGCCCCGCGACGTTCTTGGCGCACCCGCTCCACCATCCGCCGCGCCAACGCCTCGACCTGCGTGCGCTCCGGGCCTGAGAAGCGGGCGCGCCCGATCAGCGCCTGCAGGCATGCGCCTTCGTCGGCGCGCGTGAGCGCGCGCATGGCGGCGCGCAGCGGAGTGGCGGCCGGCGGCGGTTCGCGGTAGACGAAAGGCCCATGCCCCGTGCCGGTCATGGCGCCCAGCCCAGCCACTGCCACCACAGGTAATCGAGCGGCATCAGCACCAGCAACGTGATCGCCGCCAGCGCCAGCGTCACCTTCGTTCCGTCGGCGAAGCGCACCCCGCCAAGAGCCATGGCCACCACCAAGGGCGGCCCCTGGTAGGGCAGCAGCAGCGTCGAGAAGCTCAACACCTGCAGCATCAGCACCGCTTCCACCGACAGGCCCGAGGCGCGCGCGAAATCATCGGCCAAGGGCGCCATCACCGCCGGCACCGCCGGGATGGTGACCGCGGCGCTGAGCGCCATGCCGGCCAGCGTCAGCGCGGCAAACCCCTTGGCGGGCGAAGCGGCGTCGAGCGGCAGGACCGCCATCAACCCCACCGCCAGCGCGTCGCCAAGTCCCGAACTGGACACCAGCGCGGCGAATCCCAGAATTCCGGCGACATAAAGGATCGGTCCCCAGTTCATTTCCGCGAACGCTTTTTGCGCCATGATGCCGAGCGGCGGATAGAGGCAAAGCACGGCGGCGGCGAGCCCGACCCAGGCCGGCGACACATGGTGCGCGAAATCCGTTACCCAGAACGCCAAGGCCAACGCCAGCACGACGGCGAGGCGGCGCTCGTCGCTCCCCATGGCCGGGCGCGCCGGCGCCGGCGCCGGCGCCGTGGAGCTATCGGGAAAGAGCCACAGGATGAGCCCCGCGATCGCCACCGCCTTGCACAGCCCCAACACCGGAAAATGCAGCAGCAAATAGGCGCCATAGGTCAGGTGCAGGCCATGTTGCTGTTCCGCCGCTCCCGCCAGCACCAGATTGGCCACGTTGGCGGTCAGGATGCCGAAGGCGGGAATGAAGCACCCCATGCCGGCGGCGAGCGCGATGCCGGTGCGGCCCTTGCGCCCGGGGGCGAAGCCGAAGCGGTCGGCGATCGCCATGGCGATGGGCATGATCAGCAGGACCCGCCCCATCGCCGCCGGCATGACGAAACTGAGCAGCGTTCCCACCGTCACCAGGCCGACGATGACGGCGCCATAGCGGTTGCCGAACCAGCCGGTCAGAAGCTGCGCCAGTCTTTGGCCAAGCCCGGTGCGGTTGACCGCCGTGCCGATGACGACGCCGGAGAAAACCAGCCAGAACGCCGTCGACGCGAAGCCGCTGAAGATGGTGGCCGGCGGCGCCATGCGCAAGAGTATGGCGACAAGAAAGAACAGCAGCGCCGGCAGATATTCCGGCACGATGCCCGTGGCCCACAGGCCGATGACGATCAACCCCAGCCCGGCGGTCAGCGCCGCGCCGTGGCTCAACCCCGCGGGCTCCGCCACCACCAGCGCCAGCGCCAGCAAGGCGGCGGCCGCGACCACCAGCCGCGGCCAGCGGCTTACAGGCATTTAGACTTGAGCGCGCGGGCGACGCGCGACGCGGGCGGCCGCCCCAGGGCGTCGGCGATGAACCAGGCGGTTTGCACCAGGCGCTTCAGGTCCACGCCGGTTTCGATCCCCATGCCATCCAACATGTAGATGACGTCCTCGGTGGCCACGTTGCCGGATGCCCCTGGGGCATAAGGACAGCCGCCAAGCCCGGCCACGGCGCTATCGACGGTGGCGACGCCCATGCGCAGCGCCGCCAAGATATTCGCCAACGCCTGGCCGTAGGTATCGTGAAAGTGAACGCCGAGCTTGGCCAGCGGGATGTCCCGGGCGCAGGCTTCGATCACCGCTTCGATCTGCCGCGGCGTGCCGACGCCGATGGTGTCGCCGAGGCCCACGTCGGTGCAGCCCAGCGCCAGCACTTTTCGCGCCACCTCCGCCGCCTTGGCCGGGGCCACGGCGCCTTCATAAGGGCAGCCGGCGACGCAGGAGACGAAGCCGCGCACCAAGATGCCGCGCGCCGCCGCCGCTTCGCAAACCGGGCGGAAGCGCTCGATGCTTTCGTCGATGGAGCAATTGATGTTCTTGCGCGAGAAGGTTTCCGACGCGGCGGCGAAGACGCCCACCGCCTTGGCGCCGGCGGCGGCGGCGTCCTCGAATCCCTTCATGTTCGGCGTCAGCACCTGATAGGTGACGCCGGGCCGGGGCCGCAGCCCCGCCAGCACCGCCGCGTTGTCGGCCATTTGCGGCACCCATTTGGGCGATACGAAACTGGTGGCCTCGATCAGCTTCAGGCCGCAATCCGCCAGGCGCTCGATGAGCTCGATCTTGATCGCGGTGGGGACCGCGTTGGGCTCGTTCTGCAGGCCGTCGCGCGCCCCCGCCTCCCACACCCGCACGAACCGGGGAAGCGTCATGGCGCTGCTTCCTCCTCGTCCACGTATTCCACCAGCACCGTGCCTTCCGCCACCTGCTCGCCCACCACCGCCCGCACCTTGCCGATGCGCCCGGCCGCCGGCGCTGCGATGGTGTGTTCCATCTTCATCGCTTCCATGATCACCAACGGCTTGCCCTTGGCCACTTCGTCGCCCGGTTCGGTCATCACCTGGATCACTTTTCCCGGCATGGGCGCGACCACGGCCGCCTGCGCCGCTTCGTCGATCTGGCTTACGTCCAAGGGGTCGAACAAAGTCAGCCGATGCGCCGCCCCTTGCAGCATCACGGTGATCTCGCGCCCGAAGCGGACCGCCGCCGCGTGGACCCGCGTTCCCCCCAGATCGGCGTCGATGGCGCCTTCGGCGTCCATCTCGCCGCGCGCGGCGAGGATGCTCCCCGGCAACTCCAGGCGGTAGCCGCCGTCGCGGCCGTAGCGCACCGTCACCGCCACTTCGCGCGCGCCGTCGTTGAAGCGCAGCACGTCGTGGCCGACGTCGCTCATGCGCCACCCGTCCACGCGGTTCCAGGGCGAATAGGGATCGCCGGAGGCGCGGGCGCGGGCCGCGGCCTCGCGCGCGCGCAGCAACAGCACGGCCAGCGCGCCCAGCGCCAGCACGCGGTCGGGCGCGGGGCCTATCTCCGGCAGCAGGTCGCGGCGATGACGCTCGATGAACCCGGTGTCAACGTCGCCGGACAGGAACGCCGCGTGGTCGAGCACGCCGATCAGGAAGGCGGCGTTGGTCGCCGGCCCGGCGATGCGCCAAGCGGCCAAGGCTTGCGCCAAACGCCGCGCGGCGGCAGGGCGGTCGCGGTCCCAGGCGATGACCTTGGCGATCATCGGGTCGTAATAGGGGGTAATCGTGTCGCCCTCGCGCACCCCGGTATCGACGCGCACATGGGCGCTTTCGGCCGGCCCGCGCAGGTGGATGAGCCTCCCGGTGGAGGGCAGGAAATCGCGCCCCGGATCCTCGGCGTAAAGGCGCGCCTCGATGGCGTGCCCGGAAATCGCCAGCCGCTCCTGAGTCAGCGGCAGCATTTCGCCCGCCGCCACCCGCAACTGCCACTCCACCAGGTCCTGGCCCGAAATCATTTCGGTGACCGGGTGCTCGACCTGCAGCCGGGTGTTCATTTCCATGAAATAGAAATGGTCGGGCCTGAGACCGTTGCTCACGTCGGCGATGAACTCGACCGTTCCCGCGCCCACATAGCCGATGGCGCGCGCCGCCACCGTCGCCGCCTTGCCCATGGCCGCGCGCATGGATGGGTCGAGGCCCGGCGCCGGCGCCTCCTCGATCACCTTCTGATGGCGGCGCTGGATCGAGCAGTCGCGCTCGAACAGGTGCACGACGTTGCCGTGGGTGTCGGCGAACACCTGCACCTCGATGTGCCGTGGTTTCACCAGGTATTTTTCCAGCAGCATCTTGTCGTCGGCGAAGGCGTTTTTCGCCTCGCGCTTGGCGCCCGCCAGCGCCGGGCCAAAGGCGTCGGCGGCGTCCACCCGGCGCATGCCCTTGCCGCCGCCGCCGGCCACCGCCTTGATCAGCACCGGCCAGCCAATGGACTTGGCGCGCTTGAGAAGCGCGGCGTCGTCCTGCTCGGGCCCGCGATAGCCCGGCACCACCGGCACGCCCGCCTTTTCCATCACGTCCTTGGCCGCGTCCTTGCGCCCCATGGCGCGAATGGCGGCGGCGGGCGGGCCGATGAAGACGATGCCGGCGGCGGCGCAAGCGGCGGCGAAATCCGCGTTCTCGGACAGGAATCCGTAACCCGGATGGATGGCCTCGGCGCCGCTTTCCTTGGCGGCGGCGATGATGACGTCGCCGCGCAGATA
>CAZIVY010000227.1:0-1622 GCA_964542505.1 uncultured Rhodospirillaceae bacterium | reverse complement strand
CGGGACTTTCCCGCGCCGGCGGCGGCGAAGTCAAGCCGGTCGCGCCGCGCGGCGGCGAGCGCGGGATGCCATGAGCCGGCGGCTGCTCTACGTCGTCAACGACGCCGGTTATTTCCTCTCGCATCGGCTGGCGCTGGCAGAGGCCGCGCGCGCCGCCGGCTGGGAGGTCCACGTCGCCACCGCGCCCAGCCCGGCGCAGGAGCGTATCGTCGCCGCCGGTTTCGCCGCGCACAGCGTTCCCATCACCCGTGCCAGCCTGCGCCCCGACCAAGAGTTGAAGGCGGTTCTCGCGCTTGTTCGCCTGTACCGCCGGCTGCGGCCCGACCTCGTGCATCTGGTGGCGCTGAAGGCCGTGGTGCTGGGCGGCATCGCGGCGCGGCTGGCCCAGGTTCCGGCGACGGTGGCGACGGTGGCCGGGCTTGGCCATGTCTTCACCGCCGGCAGTCCGCTGCTGCGCCATCTGTTTCGCATCGTCTTTCCCCTCGCCGTGCCGGCGCACGCGCGCGTCATCGTGCAGAATAGCGACGATTTCGCGCGACTCGCGCATAACCCTTCCCTGCGCCGCCGGCTGGTGCTGATCCGCGGGTCCGGCGTCGATCTGATGCGCTTTGGTCCGACGCCGGAGCCGCCAGGGCCGGCAGTAGTGCTGATGGCGTCGCGGCTGTTGTGGACCAAAGGCGTCGGCGAGTATGTCGAGGCGGCTCGGCGACTCAAGGCGCACGACGCCAGGACGCGCTTTCTGCTCGCGGGGAGGAGCGACGCCGGCAATCCCGCCATGGTGGCGCCCGAAAAGCTTAGCGAATGGGCGCAAGCGGGGACGGTGGAATGGCTTGGTCAACGCGACGACATGCCGGCGTTGATGGCGGCGAGCCACGTGGTTTGTCTCCCGACCTATTATGGCGAAGGCGTGCCCTTGGTGCTGATCGAGGCCGCCGCCGCCGCCCGTCCCATCGTCGCCACCGACGCGCCCGGCTGCCGCGAAATCGTTCGTGACGGCGAAAACGGCCTTCTGGTTCCGGGCCGCGACGTGGAGGCGCTGACGGCGGCGTTGGCCAGGCTGATCGAGAATCCGGCGCTCAGGCGTCGCCTTGGCGCCGGCGGCCGCGCCATCGCGGCGGCCGGCTTCGGGGTCGATGCGGTGGTCGGTCAAACCCTGGCGGTTTATCGCTCGCTCGTGCCCTGAGGCGCCGGATGGCAGCCCTAGGCGCCGGCGCGGACCAGCGCCCACTTAACGCGGGTGTCGGGTCCGGAAAAAGTGGCGTTGACGGCGATCTGCCGGCTGGCGCGGCGCTCGCCGCGCTCGCCGAAATAGACGCTGTCCTCGATGTCGATGCGGCCGCCCTGGGCGATGAAACGCCAGCCCTGGCCGCGCGCGGTCTTGAGCAGCGCCGCGGTTCCGCTTTGCGCCAAGGAGACGCTGACATCGGGGTGAAGATGGAAGCGAACGGCGAGCGGCGCGCCTTGCCCCGCGCGGGCGCCGGTGGCCAGCAGCGAGTCCTCGCCGCGCACGTCGTCGCCGCTGGCGTCGAGATAAAGCCGGCGGCGGTGAATGGCGCCGAAGCGGCGGCGGTAGCCCTCGTGGCTGGCGTCAAGCCAGATCGAACCGTCGGTTTCCTGGCGCT
>CAZIVY010000226.1:0-10771 GCA_964542505.1 uncultured Rhodospirillaceae bacterium | reverse complement strand
CCCTCATATTTCGACTCACTTATGTTGCGCCGCACCAAGACGATTGTTGTCCGGTTTGCCTGGACGAAACGATTTCGAGTGGCTAGAGTTTTTTTGCAAACAAAATGATCGAACGGCCGCCTGTGAGTTGGGGCACGTTCGAGAACGGGGTGGGTTGGTATTGTTGGCCGTCGAGGAAACGACAACAGCAATCGGCGAAGAAGAGTTGTTGCGGGCGCGCGTGTACGGCCTGTTGGGCCGCTACTTGGCCGCGCCGCCGGACGCCGAACTGCTGCGGTTGACGTCGACGCTCGCGGGCGACGAGAGCGATTTCGGCCAGGCGATCGGCGCCTTGTCGCGGGCGGCGGGGCGGGCCACGGCGGACGTCGTGGTCGAGGAATACCAGGATATTTTCATCGGCGTCGGGCGCGGCGAGGTGGTGCCCTACGGGTCCTATTACCTCACCGGGTTCCTGCACGAAAAGCCGCTGGCCGAATTGCGCTTCGATATGGAGAAACTGGGGATCGCGCCGGCGGATGACGCGAGCGACCCGGAAGATCACATCGCGGCGCTGTGCGAATGCATGGCGGGCATGATCGCCGGCGACTACCGCGCCGGCCTCGAAGTCCAGCGCCAGTTTTTCTATGCCCACATTTCGCCCTGGGCGGCGAAATTCTTCAGCGATCTCGAAAAAGCCCCCTCCGCCAAGGTCTATCGCTCCATTGGCGCGGTGGGGCGGCTGTTCGTGACCGTGGAGCAGACGGCGTTCGCAATGACGGATTGACGAGGGCCCGCAAGGCTCTAAGGTAAACGCTTCGGTTGAACGGAGGATCTCGGCAATGGCAACCAACAACGAGAAGTCGCCCAGGCGGCGCGAATTCCTGAAACTGATGGGCATTGGCGGCGCCGCGGCCGGCGCGGCCGTTGCCGCGGCGACGCCGAAAAAGGCCGACGCGGCCGCGGCCGTGCCCGCCTCGAAGGGCTATCACGAGACCGATCACGTCAAGAGCTACTACAAATCGGCCAAGTTCTAGACATCGTCGCTGAGCGCGCGGGGCCCTCGGCCTCGTCACTGGCAGGAGAATGCGAAATGCTGACGAAGAAAATTAATGGCGCCGTACGGAGTTCCGCCGCCCTGAAGGCCATGGCCGGCTTGAGCGGGGGGGCCATGGATCGACGCGGCTTCCTGCGCCGGTCCGGGCTTGCGGTCGGGGGCTTGGCGGCGACGTCGACGCTGGGCGCCGGGCTGACGCGCCGGGCCGAGGCGCAAGGCGCGGGCAGCGCGGCGGTGAAGATGGTGAAAAACATCTGCACCCACTGCTCGGTCGGCTGCACGGTCAACGCCGAAGTGCAGAACGGGGTGTGGATCGGGCAAGAACCCGCCTTCGACAGCCCGTTCAACCTGGGCGCGCACTGCGCGAAGGGCGCGGCGATCCGCGAACACGCGCATGGCGAGCGGCGGCTGAAATACCCGATGAAGCTGGTCGGCGGCAAATGGCAGCGCATGACCTGGGACCAGGCGATCACCGAGGTCGGCGACAAGATGTTGCAGATCCGCGAGAAGTCGGGCCCCGATTCGGTCTACTGGCTGGGCTCGGCCAAGTTCAGCAACGAGCAGGCCTATCTGCTGCGCAAGTTCGCCGCCTTCTGGGGCACCAACAACATCGACCACCAGGCGCGCATTTGCCACTCCACCACGGTCGTCGGCGTCGCCCAGACCTGGGGCTATGGCGCCATGACGAACAGCTACAACGACATCCACAACAGCAAGGCGATCTTCCTCATCGGCGGCAACCCGGCCGAGGCGCATCCGGTGTCGCTGATGCACTTGATGAAGGCGAAGGAACAGAACAATTGCACGCTGATCGTGGCCGACCCGCGCTTCACGCGCACGGCCGCCCACGCGGATGAATACATGCGCCAGCGTCCCGGCACCGATGTGCCGCTGGTCTGGGGCCTGCTCAACCAGATCTTCGAAAACGGCTGGGACGACAAGGACTATATCCGCCGGCGCGTGTGGGGCATGGATCGCATCCGCGAGGAAGCGAAGAAGTGGAACCCGGAAGAAGTCGAGCGCGTTACCGGCGTGCCGGCCGCGCAGGTGAAGCGCGTGGCGAAGACGCTCGGCACCACCAAGCCCGGCACCGTGATCTGGTGCATGGGCATCACCCAGCACACGGTGGGCAACAACAACACCCGCATGCTCTGCATCCTGCAACTGGCGCTGGGCAACATGGGCGTCGCCGGCGGCGGCACCAACATCTTCCGCGGCCATGACAACGTGCAGGGGGCCACCGACCTTGGCCTCGACGTGACGACGCTGCCCGCCTATTACGGGCTGGTTCCGGCGGCGTGGGCGCACTGGGCGCGGGTGTGGGACGTGCCGGTCGACTATCTGCGCGGGCGTTTCGCCGAACCGAAGATGATGGAAGCGAAGGGCATTCCGGTGTCGCGCTGGTTCGACGGCGTGCTCGAGGCGAAGGAGAACGTCGAGCAGAAGGACACCATCAAGGCGATGGTCTATTGGGGCCATGCGCCGAACTCGCAGACCCGCGGCCCGGACGTGAAGAAGGGCATGGAGAAGCTGGATATGATGGTCATCATCGACCCGTATCCGACCATCTCGGCGGTGCTCTCGGACCGCAAGGACGGCGTCTATCTGTTGCCGGCGGCGACGCAGCTCGAAATCGACGGCTCGCGCACGGCGTCGAACCGCTCGCTGCAGTGGGGCTACCAGATCGTCAAGCCGCTGTTCGAGTCGAAGCCCGACCACGAGATCATGTACCTGTTCGCGAAGAAGTTCGGCTTCGAGAAGGAGATGTTCAAGACCATCAAGGTCGAGAACAACGTGCCGGAGGCCGAGTCGATCCTGCGCGAAATCAACCGCGGCGCGTGGACCATCGGCTACACCGGCCAGTCGCCGGAGCGGCTGAAACTGCATCTGGCGAACCAGGCGACCTTCGACAAGACGACGTTGAAGGCCAATGGCGGCCCGTGCGACGGCGACTATTACGGCCTGCCGTGGCCGTGCTGGGGCACGGCGGCGATCAAGCATCCGGGGACGCCGAACCTCTACGACAATTCGAAACCGGTGGCGGACGGCGGGCTCGCCTTCCGCGCCTTGTTCGGCGTGACGCCCCCGGACAACCTGAAGAGCCTGGGCGAGAACATGCTGGCCGAGGACTCCTACCCGGTGGGCTCCGAGATCAAGGACGGCCACCCGGCGGTCAGCCTCGGGCTGCTGAAGAAGTTCGGCTGGGAGAAGGACCTGACGGCGGAGGAAATGGCGGTCATCGACAAGATCGGCGCCGGCAAGCCCGACGACGTGGCTTGGCACATCGATCTTTCGGGCGGCATCCAGCGGGTCGCCGTCAAGCACGGCCTGGCGCCCTTCGGCAACGCCAAGGCGCGGTGCGTGGCGTGGAACTTCCCCGACCCGGTGCCCTTGCACCGCGAGCCGCTCTACACGAACCGGCGCGACCTGGTGGAGAAATATCCCACCTGGGACGACCGCAAGGACTTCCGCCTGCCGGTTCTTTACAAGAGCATCCAGCAGAAGGACGTGGCCAAGGAGTTCCCGATCATCCTCACCTCGGGCCGTATCGTCGAGTATGAGGGCGGCGGCGACGAGACCCGTTCCAACCCCTGGCTGGCCGAGTTGCAGCAAGACATGTACGTCGAGGTCAATCCCTTCGACGCCAATACGAAGGGGATCAAGGACGGGCAGCAAGTCTGGGTATTCGGTCCCGAAGGGGCCAAGGTCAAGGTCATGGCCATGATCACCGAGCGCGTGGGCAAGGGCGTGGCGTTCATGCCCTTCCACTTCGGCGGTCACTTCCAGGGACAGGACTTGCGATCTAAATACCCGCCAGGAGCGGACCCCTACGTGCTGGGCGAATCCGCCAACACCGCGACCACCTATGGCTACGACTCGGTAACGGCCATGCAGGAGTCGAAAGTCACCCTTTGCCGCATTGAGAAAGCGTGAGGATCTGAACCATGGCACGCATGAAATTCTTGTGCGATACCGAGCGCTGCATCGAGTGCAACGCCTGCGTCACCGCCTGTAAGAACGAGCACGAGGTGCCTTGGGGCATCAACCGGCGCCGGGTGGTCACCATCAACGACGGCAAACCGGGCGAGCGGTCGATCTCGGTCGCCTGCATGCATTGCTCGGATGCGCCGTGCATAGCCGTGTGTCCCGTGGACTGCATCTACCAGACGCCGCAAGGCGTGGTGCTGCATTCCAAGGATCTGTGCATCGGCTGCGGATATTGCTTCTACGCCTGCCCGTTCGGGGCGCCGCAATACCCGCAGGCCAGCGCCTTCGGCAGCCGCGGCAAGATGGACAAGTGCACCTTCTGCGCCGGCGGTCCCGACGCCGACCACAGCGCCGAGGAATTGAAGAAATACGGGCGCAACCGCCTGGCGGAAGGCAAGCTTCCGCTGTGCGCCGAGATGTGCTCCACCAAGGCGCTCCTGGCTGGCGATGGCGACGTGGTCGCGAACATCTACCGCGAGCGCGTCGTAACTCGCGGCTTCGGTTCGGGCGCCTGGGGCTGGGGCACGGCCTACCAAATGCGGGCCGGCGGCTAGCCGCCAAGGCGCGTCACCCAGGATGGCGCGGCGGTCGTGAGGCCGCCGCACCCGTCTGGCGGGCGGGACAGGCGAGAGGCAGGGCGATTGAGGGAAGGCGGCGGGGCGCGTGGGCGTTCACGCCAGGGGGGCAAGTGAAATGACCGTCGCGGGATTCAAGACCTGGGGCTTGTTGCTGACGAGCTTGGCGGCGGTGGCGCTTCTCGGCGGCTGCCGCGAGGACGAGCAGGGGCGCGCTCTTCGCTTCCAGAAGGGCGTTTATCTGGGAACGCCCGACACCCAGTTGCAAGACGCGCAAGTGGCGGCGTTGAACAAGCGCGCCGATGGACAGAAGCTCGACGCGGGTAAAGGGGCGGCGAAATGATCGGCATTCGGGGTATCGTGCGCGCCGTCTCGGTGGCGCTGGCGGTGTTATTCGCCGCGTCCTTGGGCGGGGACACGGTTTCGCTTCGATTCGACCACCAAGCCCAGGCGCAGACGGCGGCGCTGGCGACGCCCGGCAAGTCCGATGACTGGCGCGCGGTTCGCCGCGGGCAACAAGGCTATGTGTCGGGTCCCGACAAGCAGGCCGGACGCTTGATCCAATCCGGCGGCGAGAACTGGCGCAATTGGCGCAACGGCCCGATCTCGGTTTGGGGCGGCTGGGCGATGCTGGGCACGATCGGCTTGCTGGCGCTGTTCTTTGCCGTGCGCGGGCGCATCCGCATCGAACACGGGCCGAGCGGCCGGCAGGTGGAGCGCTTCAACGGCGTCGAGCGCTTCGCCCATTGGTTGACGGCGGTTTCCTTCATCGTGCTGGCGCTGACCGGACTCAACGTTCTTTACGGCCGCTACGTGTTGCGGCCGCTCCTGGGGGCGGACGCCTTCGCCGGCTTGGCGGCGTTCGGAAAGTACGTGCACAACTACGTCGCCTTCGCCTTCATGGCCGGCATCGTGATGATCCTGGCGCTGTGGGTGCGCCATAACATCCCGACGCGCGAGGATGTGGCGTGGCTGGCCAAGGGCGGCGGCTTGTTCACCAAGGGCTCTCACCCGCCGGCGCGCAAGTTCAACGCCGGGCAGAAAATCATCTACTGGCTGGTGGTTCTTGGCGGCATTTCGCTCAGCCTGTCGGGCATCGCGCTCCTGTGGCCATTCGACGTCAGCCTGTTCGCGCCGACGTTCAAGGTGCTCAACATCCTCGGCTTCGGCCTACCCACCGATTTGACGGCGATGCAGGAAGTGCAACTGTCGCAGATGTGGCACGCGATCGTGTCCTTGATCCTGATCGCGCTGACGATCGCGCACATCTATCTCGGCACGGTCGGCATGGAAGGCGCCTTCGACGCCATGGGAACCGGCATGGTGGACGAAAACTGGGCGCGCGAGCATCACAGCTTGTGGGCGGCGGAGATGAGCGCGGGAAAGAAAGGCTGACGCGATGGCCGTGCGCTCCGCGGGCTTGATCCTGGGCGCGTTCGCCGCCCTCGCGCTGGCGTCGCCGCCAGTCGCGGCCCAGGCGCAAAAGTCGGTACAGCAGATTTCCGCCGACATCGCGCAGCGCTACAAGGCGCAAGTGTTGCGGGTAACGCTGATGGACGGCGGCGGCAAGCCGGCTTACGCCGTGACGGTGATGAGCCCGGGCGGCGATTACGACGACGCCTTTCGCGTCGTCACCCTGGTGGTCGACGGGGCGACGGGCGAGCTGATTCCGCAGTTCCGCCACCGCACCTCGGGTTACGACGTGCCGGGCGCCAGGCTGCGCTTGCCCGGCGCCGATGGAAGCGGCGACGCCATCCGCCGCGAAACGTTCCGCTGACGCGATTGAAGGCCCAACGGATCGCGGCCGCGACGGTGGCCGCGGCAACGTTGGCGATTTCCTCGGCGGCGCAAGGCGAATTCGCCGGTCACGGCGGCGCCGTGCGCGGGATCGCTGTTTCCCCCGACAGCCGGCAATTGCTCTCCGCCAGTTTCGACTACAGCCTCATCCTGTGGGATTTCGCCAGCCAGAGGCCGCTGCATCGGTTGCACGGTCACGAGGGGCTGGTGAACGCGGTGGCGTTTGTCGAAGGGGACCAGGCGCTTTCGGCCAGCGACGACGGAACGCTGGCGCTGTGGAACCTGAAGGACGCGCGGATCGAGCGGCGCTGGAAGGGCCATGGGAGCAAGATCGCGGCGCTGGCGGTGGCGCCGGGCAGGCGGCTGGCGCTGTCCGGGGGCTGGGACCGCAGCGCGAAGTTGTGGGAATTGCCCAGCGGGCGCCTGCTCCATAGTTTCGATCACGGCGCCAATGTCAACGCGGTGGCGTTCGCGCCCGATGGCGCAAGCGCGGCCAGCGCCGGGCATGACGGCTCCATCCGCTTGTGGCGCCTCGGCGACGGGCAGCCGCTGCAGCGCTTCGGCGGCGGCGGTTTCGCTGCCAACGCGCTCGCCTTCAGCGCCGATGGCCGGCGGCTGCTGGTGGGGCAAATCAACGAGAAGTTGCGGCTTTGGGATCTCGCCGACGGCACGGTGGCGGTGGACTTCGTGGGCCATGAAGGCCCGGTGATGTCGGCGGCAGTGTCGCCCGACGGCCAATTCGCGCTATCGGGCGGAACCGACGGCATGCTGCGCCTGTGGCGCATGGCCGATGGCCAGCCGGTGCGCGACGTCTTCGGCCACCATCGTCCCATCTGGTCGGTGGCGTTCGCGGACAATGGCCGGGTGGTGCTGAGCGGCGGCGCCGACGGCATGATCAGGGCGTGGAACGTGGACGACGGACAGGCTCTCGGTTCGGGCGCGGCCGCGGCCGCCGCGGCCGCCGCGGCGCCGGCCGCCGT
The DNA here is from genome assembly GCA_964542505.1 of uncultured Rhodospirillaceae bacterium. Taxonomy (GTDB): domain Bacteria; phylum Pseudomonadota; class Alphaproteobacteria; order Ferrovibrionales; family Ferrovibrionaceae; genus CAZIVY01. The sequence goes on along the minus strand of CAZIVY010000226.1, from coordinate 3,398 downwards.
CGCACCCGAGGACAGCCGCGGCGCGGCGCTCTTTCGCAAGTGCCTGGCCTGCCACACGGTGACCGCCGATGGCGGCAACCGCGCCGGGCCCAGCCTGCAAGGGGTCTTCGGGCGCCGCGCCGGGCAAGTGGCCGGCTATCCCTATTCCGATGCGTTGCGGCGCAGCGCGTTGGTGTGGAGCGAGCAGACGGTGGACGACTTGTTCCGGCTCGGCCCCGACGAGTTCACCCCGGGGTCCAAAATGCCGTTGCAACGCATGCCCGACGCCGGCGACCGGGCGGAACTGATCCGCTACCTGAAACGGATCACCGCGCCGGGCGCGAACGCCGTTCAGTAGCCGCGTGAAATAGGGTTTGCGGCGCGGCGGCAGTGGGTTAGCATGGTTTCAACGGGACGTCGAATCAGGGAGGCGGGCAGTGAACGCATTTTTGGCCAGCGTCGGCGCGATCGTGGTCATCGCGGTGGTGGCATGGGCGGTGTTGAGCGGCACCAGCCAATCCAGCGCCGAGCGCTTCCAGTCGAGCAACGGCAGCGTGCGCCTGGACATGAAATAGGCAGGCGGGGCGTTTGGCCCCCCAAGCCCTCATACGAAATCCGTTTGATCCGTTCCTAATTTCGTCATGCGCGGACTTGATCCGCGCATCCATGGATCGCCGGGCCAAGCCCGGCGATGACGACAAGGAAGACATCGGCCATCGCGAATCGATCACCTGGATTTCGTATCGCTCTTCAGGCGTTGTAGATCACGCGCCCGGTTCCGCCGACATCGTAGCCCTCAAGCTCGCGCGCGCGCTCGGCGAAGGCGGCGGTGCGGGTAAAGGCGATGAGCGCCTGCAGCGGCGGCTCGAAATAATCGCGGCGGCGAAAGGCCAGATCGAAGCGCTCGCGCTGCAAGGGCACGAAGTCGAGGCGAAAGCGCCGCGCCGAGGCGCGAATGGCGAGGCCGCAATCGGCCTTGCCGTCGACGATCAACGCCGCCAATTCGGTTTCGTTCAGCGCCGGCGGGTTCACCACGTCGAGGCCGTCATAGGAAATGCGCGCCTGTTTCAGCAAATGGCGCAGTAGCGCCTGGGCGCCGGCGCCCTCCTGGCGGCAGGCTAGCCGCGCGCGCCGGCGCTTGACGTCGGCCAGGCCGTGGAGCCCAAGCGGGTTGCCCGCCGCCACCACCAGGCCCTGTTCGCGCCACGCCCATTCCAGCAGGACAATGTCGCCGATGGACCCGCCGCCGACAGCGCCGCGCGCCGTAACGGCGGGCACATTGTAGACGCCGGTCTCGCCGTCGATCAGATGAATGCCGGCGGCCAGGGCCTGCGCGTCGGCCAGGCGGCGCAAGCCATCCTCGCTGCCGGCGGTGAGCATGGCCAGATCGCAGCCTGACTGGCGCACCGCCCAATCGAGCAACGGGTCGTGGCTGCCGGCGATCACCGGCGGGGCCAGCGCCAGGCTTGCGCCCCGGTATTCCGTATGGCGGCCGATCCAGCCGTCGACGGCGCGCCGGGGAAAAAGCCACTTGCCGGCGACGCGGGTGCAGGGAATGCGGCGCTGGCGAGTCAGCTCGTAGATCTTGCGTTCCTTCAGCCGCAAATAGGCGGCGACTTCGGCGGTGGTCATCAGGTCGATCATGGACGACACACTACCTGCGTCTGCATAATCCTGCAAGATTTACCGATTTACGCGCAAGGCGCGAAAATTGCAAAATGGTGCCGGGAGGTAGCGCCATGGCGAGTGAAGGCGGTGCCCTGGCCACGGCCGGGGCGTTGATCGCCGGTTTCGATCCGGCGCTTTACGGAATTGTGCGCCTGTCGTTGCTGGTGAGCCTGACGGCAACAGCCCTCGCCGGCCTTGTCGGTTTTCCCCTCGGCGCGCTGCTGGCGCTGGTCCGCTTCCCGGGACGCAGCGCCATCATCGTCGTCCTCAACGCTTTCATGGGCCTGCCCCCGGTGGTCGTGGGCCTGGCGGTCTTTCTGTTGCTGTCGCGGTCCGGCCCGTTGGGACCGCTCGGCATCCTGTTCACGCCGCAGGCGATGGTTATCGCCCAGGCGTTGCTGGTTCTGCCGATCATCGCCGCGCTGGCGCGGCAGACCATCGAAGACCTCTGGGAAGAATATCGCGACGAGTTGATGGCCATGCGCGTCGGACCGCTCCGGCGCGCGGCGACGCTGCTTGTCGATGCGCGCTTCAGCCTCGTCACCGTGCTGCTGGCCGGGTTCGGGCGCGCCGCCGCCGAGGTCGGCACGGTCATGATCGTCGGCGGGAACATCGACGGTTTTACCCGCACCATGACCACGGCGATCGCGCTGGAGACGTCGAAGGGCGACCTGCCGCTCGCCGTCGGCTTGGGACTGGTGCTGATCGCCATCGTCGTCGCCGTCAACGCGCTCGCCTGGGGCGTGCGGCGGGTGGGCGAAGTGCGCGCGGGATAGCCTGATGCACGGACCCGCAAGCGATCTGCCGATTGCTCTCGATCACGTATCGTTCCAGGCCGGCCAGGCCACGATCCTCGACCGGATTTCGCTGAAATTCGCGCCCGGCAGGCCGACCGTGCTTGTGGGTCCGAATGGCGCTGGCAAGAGCACGCTGATCCGCATCGCCATGGGGCTGCTTTCACCGACTTCCGGGCGTGTCACCTGGGGCGGCCGCGACACCGATGACGGCCAGCGCCTGGCGATGGTTTTCCAGCGCCCCGTCATGCTGCGCCGTTCGGCCTCGGCCAATATCGGCTATGCCCTGACGTCGAGACTGGGCAGACCCGAGCGGAGCGATTCACGGATCGCCGATCTGTTGCGACGCGTGGGCCTCGACGGCTTGGGCCATCGGCCCGCGCGCCGGCTTTCGGGCGGCGAGCAGCAGCGGCTGGCGCTTGCCCGCGCGCTGGCGCGCGATCCGGAGGTTCTTTTTCTGGACGAGCCCACGGCCAGTCTCGATCCGGCGTCGACCAAGGCGGTCGAGGACATCGTGCGCTCCACCGCCGCATCGGGAATGAAGATCGTGATGGCGAGCCACGACCTCGGCCAAGCCCACCGGCTGGCTGGGGACATCGTGTTTCTGGTTCGCGGACGGGTGGCGGAGGCCGCCGCGGCCGAGGAATTCTTCGCCAACCCGGCAACCCCCGAAGCCGCCGCCTTCCTGCGCGGCGATCTCGTCATCTAGGGGACTGACACTGACATTTCGTTGCCTCCCATCGTCATGCCCGGACTTGATCCGGGCATCCACGATCCGTGGATCACCGGGTCAAGCCCGGCGATGACGGATGGATGGAGGGGCTGTCAAATGTTAGAAACACAACACTCGAACAACGGGACGAATCCCATGCGTAACCGACGCCTTCTACTCGCCGCCGCCCTCGCGGCGACGTTCGGGGGAGCGGCGATCGCAGAGGAAAAATCGATCGTCGTCGC
>CAZIVY010000225.1:0-2811 GCA_964542505.1 uncultured Rhodospirillaceae bacterium | reverse complement strand
GCGGTGGAAGAGGCGCAGGCCGCCGGCATTACCCAGTTCATCTTCGTCACCGGCCGGGGCAAGGCCGCGATCGAAGACCATTTCGACCGTTCCTACGAACTGGAAGACGTGCTGGCGGAGCGCAAGCGCAACGAGCTGCTGCAAGTGCTGAACGCCTGGATGCCCAAGGCCGGGCAGGTGGCCTATACGCGGCAGATCGAGCCGCTGGGTCTCGGCCACGCGGTAGCCTGCGCGCGCGACCTGGTGGGCGCGGAGCCGTTCGCGGTGCTGCTCGCCGACGACTTGATCCTGGGCGAGGAGCCGTGCCTGAAGCAGATGGTGGCGGCGCATGAGCGGGTGGGCGGCAACATGCTGGCGGTGATGGAAGTGCCGCGCGAGCACACCCGGCGCTACGGCGTGGTGGCCCCCGGGCGCGACGACGGGCGCCTGGTGGATGTGAAGGGCCTGGTGGAAAAGCCGGCGCCGGCGGAATCGCCATCGAACCTCGCGGTTATCGGCCGCTACATCCTGCAGCCCGACGTGTTCGGCGAGATCGAGCGCCTGCCGCGCGGCGCCGGCGGCGAGATCCAGTTGACGGACGCCCTGGCGCGGCTGATCGGGCGGGGACCCTTTAACGGCTACCGATTCGACGGCAAGCGCTTCGACTGCGGCGACAAGCTCGGGTTTCTGCAGGCCAATATCGCGTTCGCGCTGGAGCGCGACGAACTGCGCGAGGAATTGTCGGACCATTTGCGCGCCTTGGGGCGCAGCCTGTAAGCGCGGAGAATCGGCATGCGCATCGCGATGATCGGCACCGGCTATGTGGGTCTCGTCTCCGGGGCCTGCCTGTCGGAATTTGGACATTCGGTGACCTGCGTCGATACCAACCGCGAGCGCATCGAGCGCTTGCGCGGCGGCGAGATACCCATCTTCGAGCCAGGATTGGGTCCGCTGGTGGAGCGCAACGTGCGCGCCGGGCGGCTGCGCTTCACCACCGAACTGGCGCCGCCGGTGAGCGAGGCGGAAGCGGTCTTCATCGCGGTCGGCACGCCTTCGCGGCGCGGCGACGGCGAGGCGGACCTTACCTATGTGCACGAAGCGGCGCGCCAGATCGCCGGGGCGCTGCGCGGGTACGCCGTGGTGGTGACCAAGTCGACGGTGCCGGTGGGCACCGGGCGTCAGGTGCGCCGCATCCTGGAAGCGACGCGGCCGGGCCTCGACGTCGATGTCGCCTCCAACCCGGAATTCCTGCGCGAGGGCGCCGCCATCGAGGATTTCATGCGCCCCGACCGCGTGGTGTGCGGCGTCGAAACGGAGCGCGGGCGCGAGGTCATGCGCGGCATCTACAGGCCGTTGTTCCTCAACGAAACGCCGGTGCTGTTCACCGGCCTGGAGACGGCGGAGCTGATCAAGTACGCCGCCAACTCGTTTCTCGCCACCAAGATCACGTTCATCAACGAAATCGCCGACTATTGCGAAAAGGTCGGCGTCAACGTGCAGGACGTGGCGCGCGGCATCGGCCTCGACCGCCGGGTGGGGGCCAAGTTCCTGCATCCCGGACCGGGTTATGGAGGCTCGTGCTTTCCCAAGGACACGCGGGCGCTGGCGCATATGGCGGCGGTGGCGGGGGCGCCGCTGCAACTGGTGCAGACGACGGTCAACGTCAACGACGCCCGCAAGCGTTCCATGGCGGGCCGGGTGATCGCGGCCTGTGGCGGGTCGGTCAAGGGCAAGACCGTCGCCGTGCTCGGCCTGACCTTCAAGCCCAACACCGACGATATGCGCGAAAGCCCCAGCCTCGAAATCGTGCCGGCCCTGCAGAAGGCCGGCGCCACCGTGCGCGCCTACGATCCCGAAGGCATGGCCGAGGCGAAAAAGGTCCTGACCAACGTTACCTGGTGCGCCGACGCCTATGAGGCGATGCAGGGGGCCGACGCGGCGACCATCGTCACCGAATGGAACCAGTTTCGCGCCCTCGATCTCGCGCGCGTCAAGAGCGCGCTGAAGCGTCCGGTGGTGGTCGATTTGCGCAATATCTACCGGCCGGCGGAAATGGCCGCCGCGGGGATAGAATACCACTCGGTAGGACAGCCCTTCGTTCCGCCAATCCGCTAGTCTTGCCGGGCCGCGCCGTCCAACCCAGATTATTGGTTGAACCCTTTGGGTGGGTAGCCGATATGCCCCGTCTTGGCGTTGCTCTTCTTCTAGGCGTTTTCGCCGCGCTGGCGGCCATGACCTCGGCTTTGGCCGAGATCCGCAGCTACGCCATCGTGCAGGACGATGGCTCGCTGCGGGTGTCGGGGCGAATCGTCCGCCTGCACGGCCTCTACATTCCACCCTCGGGGCAGTTCTGCGCCACGCAAGTTCGGCCCGTGGAATGCAAGTCGCGGGCGGCGCTGGCGCTGGAGCAGCGGATCCAGAGCTTCGTGCGTTGCACCGAAACCGGCGCCTACCGCGACGGCGGCGTCGACGCCGTGTGCACGGTGGACGGCGATGGCGTCATCTCGCCGCGCATCGATCTTGGCGTCTGGCTCATCGACCAGGGTTGGGCGCTGGCGCGGCCGGACGCGCCGTTCGAATATCACGCGCGGGAGCGGATCGCGCGCGAACGCGGCTTCGGTGTTTGGGGATTTCAGGCCGACCGAATTATCGTGAGGTAGTCCCGCGGGCAAACCACAGTAAACCGGTGGCGACCAGGGCGGCGAGACCGCCGATGGCGGCGCTATAACCCGCCGGGTCATAGCCGCCCGTTGGCGTCGGCGGCCACAAATCGATGACGATGCCGACGCCGTATTGGGCGGCGAAGGCAATGCCGAACACCAGCACGTTCAG
>CAZIVY010000224.1:0-1528 GCA_964542505.1 uncultured Rhodospirillaceae bacterium | reverse complement strand
CATCGCCGCACGTTCCAGTTCAGCTTCGATCTGCCGCCGGAAGTATTGTGGCCGGTGCTGTCGGATACCGCCCGCTTCAACGAAGCGACGTCGTTCCCCAATTACACCCTCGAGGAAACGCCGCGTCCCGATGGCACCATGCTGCGGGTGGCGCACGCGCGCTACGGGCCGTTCCAAATCGTCTGGGAGGAGATCGCCCCCGAATGGGTAGCCCCGCGCGAATTCAACCAGGTGCGGCGCTTTCGCAACGGGCCGTTTCGCACCCTCGGCGCCCGCATTGAACTGGAGGCGCGGAACGGCGGCGCCCAGGCCAGCTTCACGGCGACGGTGGAACCCCGCGGCGTGCTGGGGTACGCGATACTGGCCACGGGGTTTTTCACCAAGGTTGGCCGCGCTGTCGATCGCCTATGGAACGGCGCCGCGCTCCACGCCGCGGGCCTGCGCCCAATCCCCTACGAACTGCCGCGGCCCAGGCTTGGCGCGGGGGCCAGGGACCGCGTTCCCGCCATGGTGGCGGCCATCGAGCAGGGCCCGCACGGTCATGGCCTGGCCCAGCGCCTCGCGGACTACGCCCTTGAAGCCGGCGAGGTGGATGCGGTGCGAATCCGCCCCTTGCGCCTGGCGCGGTTGTGGGGCGTCGAGCGCCGGCAGGCGATCGAGGTTTGCCTGGCGGCGGTGGAAGCCGGGTTGCTGGGGCTTTTCTGGGACCTCATGTGCCCGCGTTGCCGGGGTCCCAAGGTGTCGGTGTCGGGGCTCGACGAATTGCCCAAGGGCGCCCACTGCTCGTCCTGCAACATCGACTATGAAAGCAATTTCGCCGCCAATGTCGAAGTCTCCTTCCGCCCCGCGCCCAGCGTGCGCGACATCGCCGGCGGCGGCTTTTGCCTGAGCGGTCCCCAGACCACGCCCCACGTCCTGGTGCAGCAGGCGCTGATGCCCGGCGAGGCGCGCGCGGTCGCCTTCGACCCCGGCCCCGGCGACTATCGGCTCCGCACCCTCGAAGCCGGCGGTCAGCGCAACCTGATTTTTGCCGGCGGCGGCTTTCCCGCCGTCATCGCCGATGGCGAAAGCATCGAGGAAGGCGAGGTTGGGCCCGAGGGGACATTGCGGCTGGTCAATCGCGGCGCCGTCCCGCGCACCATCGTGATCGAGAGCCGCGCCTGGGCCGCCGACGCGCTGACCGCGCACCAGGCGACGACGATGCAATGCTTCCGCGATCTCTTTCCCGGCCAGATCCTGCGCCCGGGCGAGGACATGGCGGTGGGCAATGTGACCCTGATGTTCACCGACCTGAAGGGTTCGACCGCGCTCTACCAACGCCTGGGCGATGGCGCCGCCTACCGCTTGGTGCGCGAGCATTTCGCCTTTCTCGCCGCCACCATCCGCCGCCATGACGGCGCGCTGGTGAAGACCATCGGCGACGCGGTGATGGCGGCGTTCAGCGATCCGGCGCAAGCGGTGCGGGCCGCCCTGGCGGTGCAGCGGGAGATCGAGGATTTCAACGCCCGTCAGGCGGCCGAGGGCGTGA
>CAZIVY010000223.1:0-5521 GCA_964542505.1 uncultured Rhodospirillaceae bacterium | reverse complement strand
GGTCCATCATCATGCGTCACCCATTCCCATCGTTGTGCCTGACAGTTCTTCCGACACCATTCAGTAGCTCCGAGTGTTCAGAAGAAAATCCAGAAATTCAGCTCCAATATACACCTGTCGAAGCAGCTTTCCTCACCGGATTTCTTCGGCCTGTCCGAGCCTGGTCAGGTGACTAAAGGCATCCTGCGTTCTTAGCCCGCGAGGGTTGGAAGGGCCCAAGGACTGAGGCTCGGCACATCGCCTTTTGGCCCTTGGTTCAGATTCTTGGAAGAAAATCCAGAAATTCATATTTTTTGGCAGTCGCTTAGGTCGTAATGCGGCTTCGACTCCGGGCCTAAGTGTGGCCATATTGAAGCTTAAGCTGCAAAGGGGCGGCATCTTCAGTGTTGGAATGTGGCTTGCTCCTTATAGAATGCCTCAATAATAGGTATCTTAAGGGCATTCAGTACACGCGGCAGTTTTAGCTCCACGGGGCAGCAGAAAGGTGCGTTGTGAGCGGCAATCACATCCACCGCCTCGATCACCTCAACATCACGTGCCGCGCAAGAGGAGTTTAGCCCAATCTAGCGGGGCGCCATCGGGCGACGATTCAGACCAGGTGACCAACCATCGTCAAACCTCAATGCAACACGTGCAATCTCTCACATTGGCGGCGCTCCACCGGAATGGAGTTGCGGCCTCTCGGATTCACTGATGAGTAGTAGAGTTAGAAATCATCACCAGGAGAAGAAAATGACAAAATTAGGATTCACAAGGAAGAAGTTCCGAGCTCTGAGCACCAAGAAGATTCACAGCGTAGCTGTGTTATTGGTGCTTCTAATCGGGTATGTAGCGCCCGTTTTCGCTCAAGAAACAAGTGGCTCAATCGAAGGAACCGTGTCGGACACATCGGGTGGCCGAATAGCAGGAGCAACCGTCAAAGTCGAGGGTAGTGGCGGCGCTTTTACTCGAATCGTCACCGTGGGCGATGATGGTTTCTTTCGTCAGGTTCCAGGGCTGATGTCCCGAGGCGATGCCGCGCAGTTCCTCGTCGATGATCCGCAACTCGTAGCCCTGATGCAGCCAGCTCAGCGAATCCCGCACGATGGGACTGTAGGCGTCGAGCTTGACCGCGACGGCGCCGACATAGACGCCGTATTCCACCCGCGTGAAGCTTCCCTCGCTCAGCGCCAGGATCGCCGCATTGTCCGGGAGCCCGATGCGATACAGATTGACGCCGTTCTTGACGACGAACACGGACCCCTCGACCGTGGTGATTTGACCGCGGATCAGTTGGGGTTCGTCCGCGCGCGCGGCCGCGCCGAAAGCTAAGACGACCGCCGCGGCTGCCGCGATTCCGCGCATCGCATCTGACATTTTCATGGCATCGGTCCTTTTGCTTCGATTGATGGACGCTTCGTTCGACATGGCGATCCCTACGGCGTGGCGCCCGGCGTGGCCGGATTGGCCAACACCAGCTCGCTATCGGTGCTGGCGCCGAATCGCAAGTACAGCACCGGCACCAGGAACAGGGTCAGCAGGGTCGAAGTGACCAGGCCGCCCAGGATCACCACCGCCATCGGATGCTCGACCTCGTAACCGGGAAGGTTGCCGGTGACCGCCAGCGGCAGCAGCGCCAAGCCGGTGCACAACGAGGTCATCAGGATCGGCGACAGCCGTTCCCGCGCGCCGCGCAGGATCAACCCCATGCCGAACGGCTCGCCTTCGTGCCGTTGGAGGTGCTGATAGTGGTGGATGAGCAGGATGCCGTTGCGCGCGGCGATGCCCAACACCGTGAGGAAGCCGACCAGGGAGCCAAGCGAGATGACCCCGTCGCCCGCGAACGACGCCAGCACGCCGCCCACCAGGGCCGCCGGCAGCGCCAGGAAGATCAGGCTGGCCATCCGCCAGTTGCCCAACGACGCGTGCAGCAGCAGGAAGATGCCGATGGCGGCGGCGATCGTGAAGTTCATCAGATTCGCCTGGGCCGTCTGGCGCTCCTTGTATTCGCCGAGCAGCTGCGGATAGTAGCCGATCGGGAAATTGATTTTTTCCAGCTGGTCCTCGATGTCGTCCACGATCGCGCCGAGATCGCGCCCAGTACCCTTGACATTGGCGTGAACGTCGATCCGCCGCGACGCGTTCTCGCGCTTGATGATATTCGGGGTCGGCGAGAGTTTCACTTCCGCCACCTCGCCCAGCCGCACGCGGCCGCCTTGGGGCGTGTCGATCAGCAGCGAGCGCACGCTATCGATATCGCGGCGGTCTTCCGGCGCCGCCCAGACGAAGATGTCGTAGACCTTGCCTTCGCGATGGATGTCGGTGATTTCGATGCCCGACGTGATCACCGCCGCCGCCCGGCGGACGTCGCCCGGCTTGAGCCCGTGTCGCGCCGCCGCCTCGATGTTCACCTTGACCTCGATTTGCGGAACTTCGACCTGTTGCTCGACGTGCAGATCCTTGATGCCCTCGACCTCCGACATCGCCTTGTAGACCTCTTGCGCGGTTTGCCGGAGCACCGGCAGGTCGGGCCCAAAAATGCGCACGACGATGGTCTCGCCCGCGCCGGTCAGCACTTCCTTGATGCGTTCCTGGAGATAGGTCTGCACGTCGCGGTAGAGCCCCGGATAGCCCGCGACCGCCTCTTCGATCGCGGCGCGCGTCTTGTCGTAATCCACCTTGGGATCGACGCTGATCCAGTTCTCGGTGAAATTGACGCCGTAGGGTTCGTCCCCGCCGATCGCGCGCCCGACATGGGCGCCGAAGTTGCGCACCCCTGGAATGGCCCGCAGCTCGCGGCTCGCCTGCTGCGTGATCCGCACGGTTTCCGGATGGGAGGTGCCAGCCGTCGTCACCCAGTGCATCAGGAAGTCCCGCTCCTTGAACGCCGGCAGCAGCGTGTGGCCAAGAAACGGCCAGGCCACGATGCCGGCCACCGCGACGGCGACGGCGCCGGCGTAGGTGGCGCGCGGCGCGTTGATGACGCGCGCCAGCATCGCCTCGTAGCCCCGCTTGAGCCAGGGCACCAGGGGCGACTCGTGACGCTCGATCGCCGCCTTGTCCAACAGGATCAGGCACAGCGCCGGCGTCAGGGTCAGCGCCACCACCATCGACGCCAGCATCGCCAGCACGTAAGCGAAGGCCAGCGGCGAGAAGAACGCGCCCGCCAGCCCGCCCATGAAGAACACCGGCGACACCGACAGCGCGATGATCAGGGTCGCGTACATGATCGGACCGCGCACTTCGAGCGAGGCATCGAACACCACGCGCGCCGTCGACTTGCCGCCGCCGGATTTGCGATTCTCGCGCAGCCGGCGCACGATATTCTCCACGTCGATCACCGCGTCGTCGACCAGCGAACCCAACGCCACCACGAATCCCGCCAGCACCATCGTATTGATGGTCGTGCCCAGCCAGTACAACACCAGGCCCGCCGCCATCAGCGACACCGGAATGGCGACGACGCTGATCAGCGCCACCCGCCATTCGAACAGGAACGCGCCGAGCACGATCACGACCAGGATCGAGCCGAGGATCAACGCCCGGACCAGATTGTCGATCGACCACTCGATGTAGGTCGCCGGCCGGAAAATCGTCGTGTCGATGTCGATGCCCGGCAGGCCGGGCCGCATCTCGGCGAGCACTTTTTCGACGCCGCGGGTCACATCGAGCGTGTTGGCCCACGGCAGCTTCTCGACGATCAGCATCAGCCCGATTTCGTCGTTGATGACGGCGTCACCCACCATCGGCCAAGTGCCCCACACCACATTGGCGACCTCGTTCATGCGCGGCGGCGCGCCGGCGCGGGTTTTTTTCAGGTCGAGCGGCACCTTGGCGAGATCTTCCGGGTCGAATACCGGCAACTCGTGCTTGATTCCAAGCCGCTGCTGGGGAGTGTCGATCATCCCGTCGATGCGCGTCTTGGCGGCGCTGCGGTAGCGCAGCAAGCCAAACTCCAGCGCCGCCCCGGTGGTCTCCATGATGTCGTCGAGGGTGACGTCGTGGGCGCGCATTTTGCTCGGATCCACCTGCACCTGCAGCGACTTGATGCGGTCGCCCCAGATCGGAATGTTGGCCACGCCGGGGACGCCCATGAGGCGGAACTTGATCGTCCAATAAGTGATCATCGACAGTTCCATCATGTCGTGGACCTTCGAGGAAATGCCGATCTTCATCACCCGGCTGGTCGACGACAGGGGCTGCAGCATGACTGGCATGCCGGCGGACTGCGGCAGGTCGGCGATCGCCATCTTGAGACGCTCATGCACCTGCTGGCGGGCGAGCATCAGGTCGGCGCCCGGTTTGAAGATGAGCACGATTTGCGACAGCCCGACCGTCGACCCGGAGCGGACGTAAACGACGTTCGGCGTTCCCCGCAACTGCTGCTCCATGGGATTGGTGATCAGGTCCTCGATCTCGACCGCGGTCATGCCGGGACCTTCGGTTTGGATCTCCACCTTCGGCGGCGCGAACTCGGGGAAGACGTCGATCGGCATCTTATGCAGTTCCATGGATCCCAACCCGACCAGCGACATGGCCGCGGCCAGGACCAGGAAGCGGAACTTCAGGCTCGATCCGATGATCCAACGAAACATTTTCGCTTACTCCTCGATATTGCCTTGCGCGATCGGGGCTAGTTCGTCTCGGCGCCGTACAGCAGCATCGTTCCGACCGTGACGACCTGCGTGCCGTTGGCCGGGCCCTCGGTCAGAATCGCCACGTCACCCTCGATCGACTCGATCCTGATTTTGTGACGCATAAACGTCAGCGGCGCGGGATTGGTGTAGACCCAGATATCCCCCTTGGTGTCGTACAACACGGCCGCGTAGGGCACGGACTTGCGCGGCGGCCCGGACTCGACCAGCGGCAACTCGACCCGCACCCGTTGTCCCTTCGTCAGGCCTTTCGCGTCGCCCGGCAACGCGTAGTGCAGCATGACGCTCGCCTTGGCCGGGTCGGCCACCGGCGGCATCTTGCTTGGCTGCGCCGTCACCGCGGCTCCCTTGCGCGCCCCCAACGGCGTTAGCCGCACCGGCTGGTCGGTCGCCACGCGGCCGAGCTCGCTCTCCGCCATCGGCACCATCACCCAGAGCCCGCCGCTATCCACCGCCGTCGCCGACGTCGTCGCCGCTGGCGGCGCCGCCGCTACCGGAATCATGAACAGGCCGCCCGGGCTCTTGCTCGCCACCGGCGTCAGCGACGGCGCGCCGACTATCTCGCCGCCCACCATCTGCCTGCGCGCCACCTTCTCCTCGCGCACCGCGGCGGTCTTGATCCCCAGCCGCTCCGCCGCCTTGGCCGACAGCGTCACCCGCTTGAGGTTCGATCCGGCCACCGCCTCGAGCTTTACAGGTTGGTCCTTGACCACCGCCGTCACGCCTGACGCCGGCGCCATGATCAGCGCCAGCGCCGCCAGCGCCGTGCCCCATTTCAGTTTTGCCGTGATCGCGCCGATCCGTGTCATTTTCCCGCCTCCTGTTCCCGCCGGTATGTCCGGCTTGGTGTGCCAAACTCGCCCGCTCGCCGCGCCGCGATCTTGATC
>CAZIVY010000222.1:0-2083 GCA_964542505.1 uncultured Rhodospirillaceae bacterium | reverse complement strand
GGAACTGGCGGAAGCGGAGCGGCTCAACGGCCGCATGGTCCACCGCGCCCTGGCGCTCGACGGCACCTGCACCGGCGAGCATGGGATCGGCATCGGCAAGATGGCCTACCTGGCCGACGAGCTGGGCGAGGGCGTCGGCCTCATGCGCCAGATCAAGCGGGCGATCGACCCCGGCAATCTGATGAATCCGGGCAAGATCGTCACCTTTTGACGACGTGCATCTAGTGTTACGACTCTAACGCTTCGTCCCTCAACCGTCAGAGTCGTAACACCAGCGAAACCAATGCGTTGTGTTGTGGTTCCAATGCGATGATCGGAGATCAAGCGTTGGAACCACAACACTAGCGGCGGCATTGCCGCCGACGCCGGAGCCCTGGTACGCCGCGCCTGCGCCGGCGATCATAATGTCGCCAATATTCCCCGGCACGGTTGCCGGAACCGGTTGCGCCCGCCGGCGGCCAAAGAGGGACTAGCCATGCTGCGCAAGATCCTGTTCGCAATTCCTGGCGTGCTGGTGCTGCTGGCGGTGGCGGCGCTGGTGGCGCCGTCGTTCATCGACTGGAATGCCTATAAGGGGCAGATCGCGCAAGCGGCGCGCGACGCCACCGGCCGTGACCTGGTCATCGACGGCGATATCGGCGCGACGCTGTTGCCGGCGCCCGCTTTGTCGGTGGGCAAGGCAGGCTTGCGCAACGCGCGCGGCGCCAAGGCGCCCGACATGGTGAGCTTCACCTCCTTGTCGGTGGGGGTGGCGTTGTGGCCGCTGCTGCGGGGCGAGATTCAAGTCAGCGCCGTCACCCTGGTCGATCCGGTGATCGAGCTGGAGCGGCTGGCGGACGGCAGCGGCAATTGGGAGTTTCGCCCCGGCGGCGGCGGCGGCGCCGCGCCGGCGAAGAGCGCCCCCGCCGTCAGCGCCGGGCCGGCGGCGATCCGATTCGAGCGCGTGGTGGTGAAGAATGGCCGCGTTGTCTATCGTGACGCAAAGGCCGGCGTCATCGAGACGATCGAGCGCCTGAACGCCGAACTGCGCGCCGAGAGTCTGAGCGGCCCCTTCGCCGGGCGCGCCGATCTCGTTGCCCGCTCGGTGCCCATGGCAATGGAATTCTCCGTCGGCCGTTTGGCGGCCAGCCAGCCGACACCGGTTGTGCTGGCGCTCGACCTGATGGGCGGCAAGGCGCGGGCCAATTTCACCGGCGAGTTGTCGGCGCTTGGCCCCAACGCCAAGGTCAGCGGCCGGCTGAAGACCGAATCCGGCGACCTGGCGGCGGCCATGGCGGCGTTCGGCGTGGCGCCCGCGCCGGTTCTTGCCCGCCCGCTGGCGCTTGAGGCGCAAATCGAGGCCACGGCGGCGCAAGCTAGCGTCAAGGACATTCGCGCCGCGCTGGGCGACATCGCCGCCACCGGCGCGGTCAGCGTCGCATTGACCGATCGCCCGCGCATCGAGGCGGCGCTGCACGTCGGGCCGGTCAACCTGGACCGCCTGCTGGCGTCCGCCGCGGTTCCGGGCGCGTCTCCGGCGCCGGGCCCCGGAGGCGCCCTCACCAAAGGAGAAGGAGCGCCAAGCTTTGCGCCGCCCGCCCCAAGCTTTGCGCTTCCGGCCAATGTGACCGCGCGGCTGGACGTCACCTTTGCCGACCTGACCTGGCGCGATGGAGCGGTACGCCAAGTCAAACTGCAAGCCGGCCTTGCCGACGGCGCGCTCACCATCGATCGCCTTGGCGCGCAACTGCCAGGCGGCGGCGAGGTCAAGCTTAGCGGCCGCTTGACCGCCGTCCGCGACGAGCCGCAGTTCGCCGGCCGCCTCGACGCCGGCGCCGACAATTTGCGGGCGATCTTGGCGTGGCTGAATGTCGAACCCGCGGGCATTCCCGCCGATCGGTTGCGAAAGGTTCAGCTTGCCGCCGCGGTCCGCTATGGCGGCCAGACGGCCAGCTTGAGCGACATCGACCTCAGGTTCGACAGTTCCCGATTGACCGGCTCGCTCACCTACGGGACCGGGACGAAAGCGACATTCGGCGTCGACGTGGCGATCGACAGCATCAATCTCGACGCCTACATGCCGGCGTCGGCCGCGCCCACCGCA
>CAZIVY010000221.1:0-2579 GCA_964542505.1 uncultured Rhodospirillaceae bacterium | reverse complement strand
ACGCATGTTGCGGCTCAGCGCCTGGCGGCTGGCGCAAGATGGCCGGCAATAGACGCCGGTGGTGATGACGGCGTAAACGAAAGCGCCGTCGCGGCCCGCGTCACGGGCGCGCACCGCCGCGAGTTTTTGGCTGTCGGAGATAGACGGTTCCAGATTCATTGTCAGAGCCTAGCGCCCTGGCCGGCGGAGCACTATCCGCTTTGCGCCGCGCAATTCCCGTTACCGCGAACGGCGAGGCTGAGTCAGCGCCCGGCGCGCTTGAGATCGAGGGTGCAATCGCCGCGCGGACCGAATTTGCCATTGGCGAGAAAGCGATCACCCTCGAAGCGGCCGGCGAGTGAAATGTTGTAAGCGACCCCGAAGCTTTCGCGGCGGTTCGAAATCCCCTTGCCGGACATGACCACCTGGCCGTCGTCGCGGATGCGGCCCTCCGCCCGGTCCCAGCCGGGCATGTCGGGCGTCCCGCCTTCGAACACGGCGTTTCCGTTCTGCACTCTCAGGTCAAGGGGGCGGGGGAATAAAAGCTGGTTTCTGAGGCCGCCGTAGCAGAGATAGTCGCCGCCCCAAATGCCATCGAAGCGGGTGAGTGGCGGTGGCGTCATCGCCGCCAGGCGCTCCGGCTCGTGTGCCACGCTGGCCGGCGCCACGTCGCGCTTGGCGGCATCGCTCGCGGCACGCTGGGCGGCGGCTTGCTCCGCTTCACGCTTCGCCAGATCGCTCGCGGCACGTTGGGCAGCGGCCTGCTCCGCTTCTCGCTTCGCCAGATCGCTCGCGGCGCGTTGGGCAGCGGCCTGTTCGGCTTCGCGTTTCGCCAGATCGCTCGCGGCACGTTGGGCCGCGGCCTGCTCGGCTTCACGCTTCGCCAGATCGCTCGCGGCACGCTGGGCGGCGGCCTGCTCGGCTTCGCGTTTCGCCAGATCGCTCGCGGCACGCTGGGCGGCGGCCTGCTCGGCTTCACGCTTCGCCAATTCGCTCGCGGCACGTTGGGCGGCGGCCTGCTCGGCTTCGCGCTTCGCCAGTTCGCTCGCGGCACGCTGGGCGGCGGCCATGGCCGTGGCCGCCTCGCGGCGCAAGCGTTCGGCCTCGGCCCGATCGGCTTCCGCGGCCCGCGCCGCCGCAAGAGCAGCCGCTTCGGCTTCCCTTTGCCGCCGCTCGCTGGCGGCGCGCTGGGCGGCCGAGGCTTCTTCCTGCTCCCGCCGCAGAAGCTCGGCGGTCGCGCGCCGGGCCGCCATTGCTTCCTCCAGCTCGCGCTTCAGGCTTTCATTCGCCTTGCGCTCGGCCTCGATGGCCGCCGCGGCGGCAAGAGAGGCGCGCTCGTCGGCGAGCTTTTTCTCATCCGCCAGTTTGCTCTGCACCGGGGTGCCGGCTTCTAGCGCCGGCGCGGACGGCGACGCTTGCGGGTAGACCATCCACATGCCGACCGCCGCCACGGCGACGGCAGCGAGACCTATGCCGATCGCCCATGGGCGCCCTTGCCCACGCCAAGACCCGGCCCCACCTGCGCTACCCGTCGATTTTCCACCGCCGGCTTCGACGCGGTATACACGCACGGGCCGGGCGATATTCTTCATCTTCGGCTCGCCCATGGACTTGAGGCGCAGATCGAGCTTGCCCTCGATCTGGTCGGCGATGCTGCCCGAAACACAGATGCCGCCCGGATCGGCGATCGATTGCAGGCGGGCCGCGATATTGACGCCATCGCCGAGAAGGTCGCCGTCCTTCACCATCACGTCGCCGAGATTGACGCCGATGCGGAACAGCATGCAGCGCGCTTCCGGAAGCGATTCGTTGCGCTTTTTCAAGCCTTCCTGAATCTCCACCGCGGCGCGCACCGCCTCGACGGGACTGGCGAATTCCGCCAGCACGCTGTCGCCGGCGGTGCTGACGATGCGCCCGTCGTGAAACTGAATGATCGAATCGACCACGGCGCGATGGGCGGACAGGACCCGAAGCGCCTGCTCTTCGTCGTCGCCCATGTGCCGGCTGTAACCGACGGCGTCGGCAGACAGTATGGCGGCAAGCTTGCGTTTGACGGGCGAAGGCTCCACGATTTTTCCCTGCCGTTTCGGATTTCGCGTCGGACGGCAAGTTACTGTAGCAAAATAGGAGGCGTCCCGCCGCTATTGGCGCGTCAGGGGAGATAGTCCTGATTTTCCTGGCGCATGGGCGGCGGCGCTTTGCGCCGCGCAATTCCCGTTACCGCGAACGGCGAGGCTGAGTCAGCGCCCGGCGCGCTTGAGATCGAGGGTGCAATCGCGCGGGCCGGATTTTCCTTCGGCCAAGAAGCGTTCGTCCTCGAAGCGGCCAGTGAACGACACGCTGTAAATGTTTCCCAGGCTATCGGCGAGGGGCGAAATTCCCTGGCCGGCCATGACCACATGGCCATCGTCGCGGATGCGGCCTTCCGCCCGCTGCCAGCCCGGCGTGTCGGGTGTCCCGCCCTCGAACACGGCAATGCCGTTTCTGACGATCAAACTGCGAATGCTGGTAAAGCCCGGGTGCGCGCGTACAACGCCGCAGCGATAGTCGCCGCGCCATAGGCCGTCGAAGCGGTTTAGCGGCGGCGGGGTCAGCGCCGC
>CAZIVY010000220.1:0-7941 GCA_964542505.1 uncultured Rhodospirillaceae bacterium | reverse complement strand
TGGCCAACAGGTGGAGCCACGCGCGGGCCTCGCGCGGCGGCAGGCGCCGCTCCGTGGCCGCCATGAACGCCATCAGCGCCAGCGCCGCCACTCCCACCCGCAAGAGCACCAGCGTCAGCGGCGGCAAAGCGGCGACGGCGATCTTGGCGAAAAAGAACGAACCGCCCCACAAGCCGGACAGCGCCGCCAGCAACAGCCATTCGCGCCCGCTCATGGAAAGGCTGGACGGCGCGGGCATTGGGAGCCTCATATTACAGCCATGGGTAGCGATAGGTCGCACAAACGCGCGCCCGCTTCTATCCGCTTCCGCCCTGGCAATTCGTCGGGAATTCAGCGCCCGGAGTCGAGCGCCGCCGCCAGCCGCCACCCGGCCTCGGCCACCGCGCGGGCGCGGGCGCCGGCGTCGCGGGCGTTCTCGCTTGCCGCCGTGCCGTCGCGCACCCGCCCCATGATGCCTTGCAGGATCGCCGCCAGGCGGAACATGTTGTAGGCGAGGTAGAAGTCGAGATGCGCGATGCCATCGCGGCCCGTGCGCCGGCAATAGCTGGCGACGTACGCGGCCTCGCCGGGGATGCCAAGGCGCGCGAGGTCCGCCCCCGCCAGGCCGCGAAACAATGCCGGCGGCAGCCGCCACGCCATGAGGTGATAGGCGAAGTCGCCGAGCGCGTCGCCCAGCGTCGCCAATTCCCAGTCCAGCACCGCCACCACGCGCGGCTCGCGCGGATGAAAGATCAAGTTGTCGATGCGGTAGTCGCCATGCACCAG
The DNA here is from genome assembly GCA_964542505.1 of uncultured Rhodospirillaceae bacterium. Lineage (GTDB taxonomy): Bacteria > Pseudomonadota > Alphaproteobacteria > Ferrovibrionales > Ferrovibrionaceae > CAZIVY01. The sequence continues at coordinate 7,176 of CAZIVY010000220.1, read as the reverse complement.
CGTGGTGCTCTCGCCCGCCGGCAGGTGCGCCGGCAGCCAGTCGATCAGGCGATCCATGGCCGGTATCGGCTCGGTTTCGCTGGCGCGGTACTGCTGCGTCCAGCGCGCGATCTGCCGCGCCACGTAGTTTCCGGGCTTGCCGAAATCGGCGAGGCCGAGCGCGGCGAAATCCGCCAAATGCAGGCGGACGATGACCTCGTTCATGGAATCGAAGATGGCGCCGCGTGCCGCCGGCTTTAGATCCGGGAGGGTCGGGTCCCAGAAGATGCGGCCCTCGACGTGCTCCATGACATAGAACGCCGTGCCCGCCACGCTTTCGTCGGCGCAGAGCGCGAACACCCGCGGCGCCGGCACCCCGGTGCCGGCCAGCGCGCGCATGACGCGGAACTCGCGCTCCACCGCGTGCGCCGAGGGCAGCAATTTGCCCGGCGGCTTGCGCCGCAGCACGTAGCGTCCCGACGGCGCGCTCAGGCGGTAGGTGGGGTTCGACTGCCCGCCCTTGAACTGCTCGATGGTGAGCGGCCCGCGAAAGCCCGCGATCTCCGCCTCCAGCCAGCGCTCGATCCGCGCCACGTCGAGGCGGTGGTGGTCACTCACGGAACCAAATCGTCAACGGCAACGGCAAGAACGCGGGCAAGGGCGCCGAGCGCCTTCACCGAGCCGGGTTTCTTGCCGGTCTCGATCTCGGAGAGGTAGGCGGGAGCGACGCCGGCCGCGGCGGCGAGCGCGCCTGCCGTCAGGCTGCGGTGTTCGCGCCAGACGCGCACCGGATGTTCGCCGCCGAGCATGCGCTTGACCAGCCGCGCCGGCAAATAGTCGCCGGCGACGTTGGTTCTTGCCGCGTCGGCCAAGAGCTTGCTGTCCAGCGCGTCTTCCAGCGCCTCGATGCGGCGGCGCAGGGCCTCGTACTCGGCGCGTGTAATGGTGCGTGCGGTCATTTATAAACCTGTCCCCTAATGCCGACGACATCAACGAACATCGTTCCCAATTTCCGATCGACTCTGTAGAGAACCCGCCAATCACCATGGCGCAGGCGAAAGCCTGTCGCGCCGACCAGCTTTTTCACATTGGCATGGCGCGCCAACGGGTCCGCCGCTATGACTTCGAGCTTCTCCATGATGGCTTGCGCCGCCTTCGGCTGCATGCGCCGCAAGGTCTTGGCCGCGGACTTGACGATGACGAGCCGCACTCTTCCATCATCGCCAATAGCGAACGCGCCGTCAAGAAATATTCGCTATCAGCGAACGGCAACCCTCAGCGAACGGCGCGCCGGGACTCGCGCTCGCGCGCTACCGCCCGCCAGCCGATGTCGCGGCGGAAATAGCCCTCGGGCCAGTCGATCACCTCCACCGCCTCATAGGCCTTGGCCTGCGCCTCGGCGACATTTGCCCCGGTGGCGGTCACGCCGAGCACGCGCCCGCCACTGGCGATAAGTCGGCCAGACTTGTCCCGTTTCGTGCCGGCATGAAATACCGTGACGCCCGGAATCTCCCCCGCCATCTCGACGTTTTCGATGACGCTGCCGCTGCCATGGGCGCCCGGATAGCCCTTGGCCGCCATGACCACGCAAAGCGCGGCGAGTTTTCGCCAGCGCAGGTCGAAGCGGTCCAGCACCCCGTCGCGCGCCGCCATCAGCGCCGGCAGCAGGTCCGACGTCAGCCGCGCCATCAGCACCTGGCATTCGGGATCGCCGAAGCGGACATTGTATTCCAATAGCTTCGGTCCCTGGGCGGTCAGCATCAGTCCGGCAAAAAGCACGCCGGTGAACGGGCAGCCCTCCGCCGCCATGGCGGCGAGGGTCGGGCGCACGATTTCCGCCATCGTCCGCGCTTCCAGCGCCGGCGTCAGCGCCGCCGCCGGCGAATAAGCCCCCATGCCGCCGGTATTGGGTCCGCTGTCGCCTTCGCCGATCGTCTTGTGGTCTTGCGCCGACGCCAAGGGCAAAGCGTGCTTGCCGTCGCAAAGGGCGAAGTAACTCACTTCCTCGCCGCTCAGAAATTCCTCCACCACGATCTCCGCCGAGGCGGCGCCGAAGGCGCCCGCCAGCATCCGCTCGGCGGCGGCTTCCGCCTCATTGACGCTGGCGGCGATGACCACGCCTTTGCCGCCCGCGAGCCCGTCGGCCTTGACCACGATCGGCGCCCCGTGCAGGGCGATGAACGCCCTGGCCTCGGTTTGGGTGCGGCAGCGCCGGTAGGCGGCGGTGGGGATGCCGTGGCGGGCGCACAGGTCCTTCATGAACCCCTTCGATCCCTCCAGCCGCGCCGCCCGCGCGCTGGGGCCGAAAGTCTTGATGCCGGCGGCTTCCAGCCGGTCGGCGAGGCCGGCCACCAGCGGCCCCTCGGGACCGACGACGACGAAATCGATGCTCTCGGAGCGGCAGATGCCGATCAAGCCTTCGCTGTCGAGGGCGTCGATGTCCAGGCAGCGCGCGACCCCGGCGATGCCGCCATTGCCGGGGGCGCAGTAAAGCCTCTCCACCAGCGGCGAGGCGCTGAGCGCCCAGCACAGCGCGTGCTCGCGCCCGCCCGAGCCCACCACCAATACGTTCATGGCCCGCCCGCTTTATGTGTTGGCATGGTTCCCGGCCGTCCCCGGCCGCGCCATCGTCGCCGGCGCTTGGTCGGCCGGGCCGCTTTCTTGTATCATGGCGTCGGCCCTTCTCGAAATGCCGATGTCCGAAATTCCCCCGAATCCAGACACGCCGGCCAGGCCCGCGTCCAACCTGCCGGAGTTGAGCGTCAGCGAACTCGCCCACCGCATCAAGGCGGTGGTCGAGGACCAGTTCGGCCTGGTGCGCGTGCGGGGCGAGATATCGAAACTGACGCGGCCGGCGTCGGGGCATCTCTACCTCACCCTCAAGGACGAGCGGGCGGTGCTGGAAGCCGTGTGCTGGCGCGGCACGCTGGGGCGCATCGGCGCCATGCCCCAGGAGGGCGCGGAGGTGGTCTGCGTCGGGCGGCTGACCACCTATCCGGGGCGCTCGCAATACCAATTGGTGATCGAGCGCATCGAGCTGGCGGGGGTCGGCGCGCTCATGGCGCTGCTCGACCAGCGCCGGCGCACATTGGCGGCGGAGGGCCTGTTCGCCGCCGAGCGCAAGCGGCCGCTGCCCTACCTGCCGGCGGTGGTCGGCGTCATCACCTCGCCCACCGGGGCGGTGATCCACGACATCCTGCACCGCTTGCGCGAGCGCTTCCCCCGCCATGTGCTGCTGTGGCCGGTGGCGGTGCAAGGCGCGGGCGCGGCCGAACAGGTGGCGGCGGCCATCGCCGGCTTCAACCGCTTGAGCCCCCGCGGCGCTCCGCCGCGCCCCGACGTTTTGATCGTTGCCCGCGGCGGCGGCAGCATCGAGGACCTGTGGGCCTTCAACGAGGAAATCGTCGTTCGCGCCGCCGCCGCATCGAATATTCCGTTGATTTCGGCGGTGGGGCACGAAACCGACACGACGCTGATCGATTTCGCCGCCGACCGGCGCGCGCCGACGCCCACCGCGGCGGCCGAAATGGCGGTGCCGGTGCGCCTCGATCTCATGGCCGACGTGGCGGCGCTGGCCCAGCGTCTGGACGGGGGCGTGCGCCGCTGGCTGGGCGAGCGGCGGACCGGGCTGACGGCGCTGGCGCGCGGCCTGCGCGGGCCGCGCCAGGCGCTGCACCTGGCGACGCAGCGCCTTGACGACATCGGCCTCCGTTTGCCCAGGGCGTTGGCGGCGGCGGTGCGGGCGCGGGCGGCGCGCCTCGGCGCCGCGGCCGCCGGCTTGCGGCCGAGGCTCCTCCGCCGCGATCTGGTTGAGCGCCGCCGGCGCCTGGATGACGTCGCCCATGCGCTGCCCCGCGCCTGGCGCCGGGGCTTTAAGGAATCCGTAACCGCGCTCGGCGAGCGTGGGCGCGTGCTGGAAAGCGTTTCCTACCGGCGCACGCTGGAACGCGGCTTCGCGGTGGTGCGCGCGCAAGGCGGGCGGCCCATCGTCGCCGCCGCCGACGCAAGGCCCGGCCTCGCGGTGGCGATCGAGTTCAAGGATGGCCGGCGGGCGGCGCGCATGGCGGGCCAGCCGGAGGACTTGAATCCGAAGCGCCCGCGGGCGGACGAAGACGACCAGGGGAAGCTGTGGTGATGCACGGCATGGACCGCGAGACGGAAGCCAGGATCGAATATGGCGACGGGCAGTACCGCGTCGTCATGCCGGGAACCTACGTCGTCTGCGCCGTCACCCGCCAGCGAATCGTCCTCGAATCCTTGCGTTACTGGAGCGTCGAGCGCCAGGAAGCCTATGCCGACGCGGCGGCGGCGCTGGCGGCGCTGCGCGGCGCCAAGCCTTGATGCCGGGTCTTCGGAACAAAGCTTGCGGGGGCGCGCTGGCGTTGCTGGCCGCCATGGCGGCGCCGGTCCAGGCGCTGGAACTTTCCGGGGATTTCACCCAGGGCGGCCTGATCGTCGGGCGCGCGGCGCCCGGCGCCGACGTTCAACTGGATGGCCGTCCGGTCCGGGTAGGCAAGGGCGGCGAATTCGTCATCGGCTTCGGACGCGACGCCAAGGCGAGCGCGACGCTCGAAATTCGTCCTGCCGGCGGCAAGCTGGAAACCAGGCGGCTCGCCATCGCCCAGCGCCGCTACGACGTGCAGCGCATCGACGGCCTGCCCCCGGCGCAGGTCACGCCGCCGCCCGAGGCCCTGCCGCGCATCCGCGAGGAAGGGGCGCGCATCGCCGCCGCCCGCGCCACCGATACGCCGCAAACCTGGTTCCGGTCGGGCTGGATGTGGCCCGCCGAGGGGCCGGTGAGCGGCGTTTACGGCAGCCAGCGAATCTTGAACGGCGAGCCGCGCCAGCCCCATTACGGCCTCGACATCGCCGGCCCGCCGGGAACGCCCGTTATGGCCAGCACCGACGGCAGGGTCTTGCTGGCCGAGACGGATCTGTATTTCACCGGCGGCACCGTCGTGCTCGACCACGGCTTCGGCCTCACCGGTGTCTATTCCCACCTGCAACGCGTCGATGTGGTCCGCGGACAGATGCTGCGCCAGGGCGAGGTTCTGGGGACGATCGGCGCCACCGGGCGGGTGAGCGGCCCGCATCTCGACTGGCGTTTGAACTGGTTCGACCAGCGCCTCGATCCCGCTCTTCTGCTGCCGCCGCGCTGACGCCCCGCGCCGCCGGCGAAACCGGCGTTTTTCCGCCGGCAACAAGAATAAATTAACCAAAGACGCGCTCAACTCTAGGCTCGGTCCGAGGGCTCGTTGCTCTCGTCGCGAAGGCCGAATACCGCGGGGAATCGAGCCGTGCCGAAAAATCCTGCCATGTTGGTCACCCTTAGAGCATATCCCGATCATTTCGAATCGGCTGCATTGCGGCCGGGTGGCCGAGGATCGAGCCGACGGGCGCGGGTCGTAGTGGGGCTACGGCCAAGCCCGGTGGCGACGATAATCGGCCATTCCCGCCGCAACCCGCAGGGCCGGGGTCTTTTGCGCCGGGGGTTCGTCCCCCGTTGGCTTTGCCAACAACAAAAAGCGCCGCCGCCAATTGGCGGCGGCAGGGGGCTTGCCCGTAGGGCGGGCTACGCGCCGCGCCCCATGAACGCCTTCGCGTTCATACCTGCCCGCGGCGCAAAATACCTCCGGCGCAGCCAATCCAAATGATCCGGATATGCTCTAGCGCATTAGCGCTGGCGCTGCTCGCTCAAGCGGCGTTCGCCGCGCCCGCGGCGGTCGAAAACCTGGCGGCCATGCTGGACAAGAAGGCGTCCACGCTGGAACTCATGCACCGCAAGGCGCGCAAGGCGCTGGTGACGGCGGCGCAGGATCGCGTGTTTCGCAGCTACTTCACCGCCTCCACGCCGGCGGTGCGGGAGGCTTACAAGCAGCAGATCGAGCGCATCGCGTTGAACGTGCAGAACCGCTTCCGCGTCGAGGAAATGTGCTTCATCGACCGTTCGGGCGCGGAAATCGCGCGCGTTTTCGAAGGCGAGGTGGCGCACGATCTGGACTTGAACGAGAGCGACACGCCGTTCTTCGCTCCCACCTTCGCCCTGCCGGAAGGGCGGGTTCATGTTTCGCCCGCCTATTTGTCCGGGGACGCGCATAAATGGGTGGTGGCCTATGTCACGCCGATTGCGCACGAGGGCCGTAATCTGGCCATCCTCCACTACGAGCATGACCTTGCCGCCTACCAGAACGCGCTCACCAAGGATTGGAGCGGCGACGACCGCTTCATTGCCGCCGTCGACCGCACCGGCTGGGTCCTGGCCGACAGCCGCCGCGCCATTTCCTTGCGCCAGCGGGGCGAAGCCGTCGAACCCGCCGCCTATTTCAAGAAGTTCGATTTGCACGGCCTGGGTATCGGCGATGTGCGGAGCCGCCTGGGCTCGGGGGACAGCGGTTCGGGCACTCTCGTTCTCGGCGGCAAGACCTACAGCGTGGCTTACCGCGCCGTTCAGGATTGGACCGTGATCGCGGTCGAGCGCGGCCGGCCCCAAGCGCCGCGCGCGAAGGAATAAGCCTTATGGCGCTCTCGATCCGGCACAAGTCCGTCGCGCTGTTTCTCGTCTGCGCGTTGGTGCCCGCTTTCGCCGTGGCCGTCAGCGGCTATCAAACGGCGCGCATGGCGCTCGGCCAATTCATCGAAAACGATCTTGCGACCGAGGCGCGCGAAGCCATCGAGCGCGTCGAAGGTTTCCTCGCCGAGGCGCAAACCGATGTCAAGTCCTGGAGCCGCATGGCGATCATGCAGGACGTGCTGATCGACGACGCCGAGGGCGACATTGCCGAGGACTTGCAGCACCTTTTGCGGCAGTACCCGTATTTTGGCGAGATCCTGGTGACCGACGATTCCGGCCGCGTGGTGGCCGCCACCCGCGCGGTCAACAAAGGGATCGATCTGCGCCCGGATCCCGCGTTCGAGAGAGCGCGCGCCGGCGGCGATTTTCAGGGCGCGGTCGGCCGCTCGCATCTGACCGACACGACCGGCTTGGTGCTGGCGGTGCCGATTCCGGCCCGCTACGATTCGAACGTGGTCATCGGCACCCTGATCGGGGTCATCGACTGGCTCCATGTCGAGGCCATGCTGGCCGAGGTCAGCGTCGCCGGCGGCGCGCAAGGCGTCGGGCATCTGGTCGTCCTCGCCGACCGCCGCGACGGGGGGGTCCTGTACCAGACGGCGAATGTTGCCCGTCAAATCGAACGG
>CAZIVY010000219.1:0-1718 GCA_964542505.1 uncultured Rhodospirillaceae bacterium | reverse complement strand
GTTCGACATGTTGAAGAAGCTGGCGGTGGCGGCGATGTCCCATATGTCGGCGTCGCTGAAGCCCGCGTCGCGCAAGCCCTGGCGGTCGGCCTCGGCCATCTTGTCCGGCGTTTCGGTCAGCTTGGCGGCGAAGTCGAGCATCGCGCGCTGGCGGGGCGATAGTTCGGCGGCGCGGTAGTTCATCGCCATCAGCTCGCCCAGTTTCGGATCGCCCGCAAGCTGGCGCACCGCCGCGCCATGCGCGGCCAGGCAATAAAAGCAGTGGTTGATCGAGGAAACCGCCACCGCGATCATCTCGCGCTCGAGCTTGGTCAGGCCGGACGGCCCCAGCATCAACTCGTTGTAGAAGCCGACAAAGGCCTTGAGCTTGTCTTGGTTGAAGCTGTAGGCCAACAGCACATTCGGCACGAAGCCGATTTTCTCCTCGCACTTGGCGAAGTATTTTTGCGTCTCCGCGTCCAGCTTTTCGCGCGCCAGCGGCGGCAGCTTCAGCGCCTGGACATGTTTCGGTTGCGACATAGCCTGAGTTCCTTTAGCCGCACTGCCCGCGGTGGCGGAGCATGTGGTCGGCGAGCACGCAGGCGAGCATGGCTTCTCTTTGAATTCACCGCCCGCTCGCCCACAGCGATATTGTGGTAGGATACCCCAGTTACGGGAGTAGGCGGCATGCGCTTCTTCAATTTCCAGGTGGTGATCGAGAAGGAAGCCGAGGACGAGGGCTATCACGCCCGGAGCCCGACCCTGCCCGGCTGTTTCAGCAATGGCCGCACGATCGAGGAAGCCCGGTCCAACATGCGCGAGGCGCTGACGCAGCATGTGGCGAGCCTCCTGGCCCGCGGCCATCCGGTCCCCCAGGTCGAGCGCATGGTACATGTGGAGGAACTCGCGATCGGGATTCCGTGATGGCCCGCCTGCCGCAGATCACGGCGCGAGAGTTGGTTCGGTTTCTCAAGGGCCAGGGTTTCGTCGAGGATCGGCAGAGCGGCAGCCACCTGACGCTTTGGCATCCGGATCGGCGCGTGACCGTGACCGTCCCAGTGCATACGGGTACCGATTTGGGGCGCGGCCTCGCCGCGCGCGTTCTCAAGGACGCCGGCTTCTCGGTTGAGGATTTTCTTCGCTTGCGCTGGCCGGTGCCGACGATGGCCCTAACCGCCGCACTGCCCGCGGTGGCGGAGCATGTGGTCGGCGAGCACGCAGGCGAGCATGGCTTCGCCCACCGGCACCGCGCGGATGCCGACGCAAGGGTCGTGGCGGCCCTTGGTGGAGACGTCGACTTCCGCGCCCGCCTGGTTCACCGTGCGGCGCGGGATGGAAATCGACGAGGTGGGCTTGACGGCGAAGCGCACCACGATGTCCTGGCCGGTGGAAATGCCGCCCAATATGCCGCCGGCGTTGTTGCCGAGGAAAACGGCGCCGTCATTGCCTTGGCGCATTTCGTCGGCGTTTTCCTCGCCCCGCAACGCGGCGGCGGCGAAGCCGGCGCCGATCTCCACCCCCTTGACCGCCGGGATGCCCATCATCGCGCCAGCGATGTCGCCGTCGAGCTTGCCGTAGATCGGCGCCCCCCAGCCGGCGGGCGCGCCCTCGGCGATCACCTCGATCACGGCCCCGATGGACGATCCCGCCTTGCGTATTTCGTCGAGGTAGGTGGCCCAGCGCGCCGCGCAGTCGGCGTCGGGGCACCAGAAGGGATTGCGCTCCACCTCCGCCCAGTC
>CAZIVY010000218.1:0-1683 GCA_964542505.1 uncultured Rhodospirillaceae bacterium | reverse complement strand
GTGCGGCCCCTCGGCGTCCACGATCAGGTGACGGGGATTCCACGGCTGCGCGTAGACGGTGACCCGCGGCGATCGCCAGTTCAGCGCGGCGGGAGCAAACGTCACCTCTGGCGCCGCGATGGTGAGCGCCAGCCGGAAGGGAAATCCGCCCGCTTCCATCGGCCCATGCGTCACGCCATGGCCTTCCCCCCGGCGCTGGTCGATGAAGTGTTCGGCCGCCGCGCGCATTTCGCCCGCCAGATGGCGCCAAAGAAGCGCGTAGGCCCCCACCGCCGCCAGCAATCCGCCCACCAGAAGCGCGTAGCGCAGCGGCGGCGGTTCTTTCAAGTAACGCCACATGGCGGTCTATATAGAGCGAGCGCCCGCGCCGCGCCACCCGCGCGCCCCGCGTGCTTTGCACGCAAGGCGTGCTGGGCGTGCCAAGCACGCGGGGCACGCAGATGTTTGTGGAGGGGGTGGCTTTGCCGCCCGGACCGCTTTCGGTTTCGCCGCCCGACGGGACTGATCGCTCCATGACAACGGCGCGGCGGAAAAAAGCCGCCCGCTTGCCGGCGGCCTTTGTGCCCGCCGACCGTGGGCAGGGCGGCGATCTTTGGGTCTTCGCTTACGGCTCGCTGATGTGGAATCCCGGATTCGCCTTCGCCGAGGCGCGGCCGGCGCGGCTCTTCGGCTACCACCGCGCCTTTTGCATCTGGTCGCACCGCTACCGGGGGACGCCGTTGGCGCCGGGCCTGGTGCTGGGGCTGATCGGCGGCGGCTCTTGCGCCGGACGCGTCTATCGCGTGCCGGCGGCGCGGCGCGGGGCGACCATCGCCAAGCTGTTCCGGCGCGAAATGATCACCGGCGTCTACCGGCCCACCTGGCTCGCGGTGCGGACGCCGAAGGGGCGGGTGGCGGCGCTCGCCTTTGTCGCCAATCGCGACCACAAGCAATACGCCGGCAAGCTGCCCGCGGCGCGCGTCGCCGCCGTCCTCAGTTGCTGCAAGGGCTCGCGCGGCAAGGGCCGCGATTACCTGGCATCGACCGTGAGCCATTTGGACGAACTCGGCATCGATGACGGCCCGCTGCACCGGCTGCTCGATCGGGTGGACGGGGTGTCCAGCGGCCGGCGCAAGTGAACGCCGGGGCGCGGGCGGCGTGGCTGGCGGTGATGCCGGCCGTATTCGTCGTCCTCTGGGCCACCGGCTTTATTGGCGCCAAGCTCGGCCTGGCTGACGCCGAGCCCATGACCTTCCTGCTCATCCGGTTCGCCATCGTTGTTGTTCTTCTGGGCGCGGTTGCCCTGGCCACCAGCGCGCCCTGGCCGAGATCGGCGGCCGAGATCGGCCATGTGGCCGTCGCCGGGATCTTGCTCCATGGCCTCCAATTGGGCGGCGTGTTCGCCGCCATCCACCAGGGCGTTGGCGCCGGCGTGACCGCCTTGGTGGTTGGCATTCAACCGGTGCTGGTGGCCGTCGCCGCGGGCTGGCTGCTGCGCGAGCGGGTAACGCCTGTGCAATGGCTGGGCTTCGCGCTGGGGCTCATTGGCGTGGCGCTGGTGGTGCAAGACAAGATCGGCCTCGGCCAGGGCACGCTTTGGGGCTATGGGTTCGCGGTGCTGGGGTTGCTCGGCTTGACGGCGGGGACATTGTATCAAAAACGCTTCTCCGCCAACGCCGATTTGCGCACCGGCAACATCATTCA
>CAZIVY010000217.1:0-11652 GCA_964542505.1 uncultured Rhodospirillaceae bacterium | reverse complement strand
TTCGCCGCGCTGCGCACCGTGTCGATGGCGGTATTGATGGCGGTGATGGCCTTGTCGAAACTCGTGACGGCCGCCAGGGTGAACTTGCAGCCGGCGATCTTGGTGGCTTGCAAGCTGGCGAGGGTGTTGCCCAGGATCTTGGACGCGTTCAGGTTCTTGCCGACGATGTCGAGCTTCGAGGTGGTCTTGTTGGAGAACTGAACGGTCAGCTTCGTGGTCGTGAGGGCGACCAGGTTGATGCCGTTATAGCTGGCGTCGGCAACCAGCAGGTTCAACTGCTTCGACAAACTGTTGAACTGGTTGGCCAGAGCCAGCTTTTCGGCCGTCGTCGCCGTCTTGGCGCTGATCACGATACCCTTGAGCTGGGCGAGGAGGCCGTCGATGGCCTCGGTGGCGATGGCCGCTGACTTCACGGTCGAAATGCCCTGGTCGATGCTGCTCTTGCGCTCGCTGATGTCCTTGGCGCGGTCGGCCAAGCCCTTGGCGGTGAAGAAGGCTACCGCGTCGTCGATGGCGCTCGCGACCTTGAGGCCCGAGGCCAGGCGGCCCTGGGTACGGCCGGCGAGGGTCACGGTTTCCTGCAACGACAGCAGGTTTTGACGGACTGAGCCGTTAAGGAAGATTTCGGAAGCCATGTTGTTGCTCCTTTCTGAGCAAGCGGCCCGAAGACGGGCCGCATATTCGAACGCCGGGCAATACTTGCCCGCCGAGTCGCTTCGGACTCGCGCCTTATACGAAGCAAGAGCCGTGCCGGAAAACAGCGTAAACGCCGCGACTTAGCGGGTCTGGCGAATCAGGGGCTTGACCCCAAACGAGGGTTGGCAGGCAAGATTAACCGGCATTAGGGATCGATTCTGCCGGGCAAGATTTGCCCGCTCCCGGCAATTCTTGCCGTCAGGCGCGACGGCCGTCGGGCACGCTTAAGGGCGCGTTAAGTCTATTGCTGTGTTCTGCGCCCAGTTTCTGGGATGGCGAACAACCTATGAGCATGGATGGATTCGCGCTTGGCGAGCGGCCGGTTGGGCCGGGCGCAAGCTGCCTGGTGATCGCCGAGGCCGGGGTCAACCACAATGGCGACCTGCATCTGGCGCACCGCTTGATCGACGCCGCCGCCCATGCGGGCGCCGACGCGGTCAAGTTCCAGACCTTCTCCGCCGAGCGCCTGGTTTCGCCAAGGGCGCCCAAGGCCGCCTATCAGCGCCGCCAGACGGGCGAGGGCGGCAACCAGCTCGACATGCTCAAGGAGCTTGAACTTTCGGCGGACGATTTCGGCGTGCTGCAACAGCATGCGCATGACCGCCATATCCTTTTCCTCTCCACGCCCTTCGACGAAGAGAGCGCGGACATGCTGGCGGGGCTCGACGTGCCGGCCTTCAAGCTGGGATCGGGGGAGGTGACGAACCTGCCGCTGTTGCGCCATGTCGCCGCCTTCGGCCGGCCGGTCATTCTGTCGACCGGCATGGCGTATCTGGGCGAGGTGGAAGTGGCGGTGCGGGCGCTGCGCGAGGGCGGCTGCGAGGACCTGGCCCTGCTGCACTGCGTTTCCAACTATCCGGCCGACCCGGCGGACGCGAACCTGTTGGCGATGGCGACGCTGGCGGCGGCCTTCGCCGTTCCGGTGGGCTATTCCGACCACACGCCCGGCGTGGCGGTGGCGCTGGCGGCGGTGGCCATGGGCGCCTGCATCATTGAAAAACATTTCACCCTGGATCAGTCGCTGCCCGGCCCCGACCACGCCGCGTCCCTCGAACCGGGTGAGTTGCAGGCCCTGGTGCGCGGTATCCGCACGGTGGAAACCGCGTTCGGCGACGGCATCAAGGAACCGCGCCCGGCGGAGCGCGATACCCGTCAGGTCGCGCGCCGCAGTCTGTTCCTGCGCCGCGCCGTCAGGGCGGGCGACTTTATCAACGCGGGCGATCTCGTGGCGCTCAGGCCCGCGGACGGCATCAGCCCGGCCGACATGGACAAGGTCATCGGCCGGCCCGCGGCGCGGGCGCTGGCGGCGGGCAGCCTTCTTACCTGGGATTTGATCGGCGCGCGGCCGGCGGTCAGGGCCGTCGCCGACTAAGGGCGGTTTCCGCGATCGCCATTGGCCGCGCCGGAACGCCGGCCACCCGCGCGCCGCGCGGCACGTCCGCGATCGCCACCGCGCCGGCGGCCACCATGGCCTCGGCGCCAATGCGAACGTCCTGCAAAATGACCGCGCCGATGCCGACAAAGGCCGTTGTCCCGATATGGACGCCGCCGGCCAGCAGCGCCCCCGGGCTGATACAGGCGTGATCCTCGACCACCGCGTCGTGCTCGACCAGCGCGCGAGTATTGATAAGGGCATTGGCGCCGAGCCGGCAGCCCGGCTGCAACACGGCGCCCGCCAGCACCTGCGCGCCCTCGCCGAGTTCCGCGCCGGCGGCGCGGACGGCCGCCGGATGAATAACGGCGACGAAGCGAAATCCCATGTCACGGTAGCGCTCGAAGATGCTCCGCCGCCGGCGCGGAACGTCCACGGCGCCGACGCCCATCGCCAGCACCACCGCCGCGCGGTCGGTGCCGGCCAAGACATCGTCGCCGCCAAGATAAGGTACCCCGCGCGGCAGGCGCGCGGCGACGGCGGGATCGGGATCGACGACGCCGGCGACGTCGTTCCCGGCGGCAAACAAGGCGTCGATCACCACGCGCCCGTGGCCGCCGCCGCCGAGGACGACGATGCGCGTGCTCATGCCGGCGCCGGCTGCACGCCGCATCCCGACGACAGAGCCATGGCGATGAAGTCTTTGCGGATAAGGCGCGGGTCGGCGAGGTCGGTGGCGCGCAGCACCGCCAGCATGCGCTCGCCGGCGCGCCCATCGCCATAGGGGTTGGTGACGCGGGCGAGCGACGCGCGAAAGGCGGCCGAGGCGGCGCGGCGGATGCCAGCCAGGATGGCGTCGGCGGCGCAGGGAACGTGGATGACGTTGGCCGGGGCCAGACGCCCGTCCTGGCGCTCGCCCACATTGACCACCGGCAGGCGGAAGGACGCCGCCTCGATGAGGCCGCTGGAGGAATTGCCCACCATGGCGCGGGCGTGGCGCATGAGGCTGAAATAGGCGGCGACGCCGAGATTGGGCACCGCCCGGGCGCGCGGATGTTCGCGCACGAAGGCGTCGATGAGGTCGATGATGACGCGGCCGCCGGTGTCGGCGTTGGGGTAGGTGAAGACGACAGGTTGCCCGGCGTCGGCCAGCGCGGCGAGCAGCGCCTCGGCGTGGCGGCGGGCGCCGGCGAAGTCGCGGGTCACGGGATGAAAGGTGACGAGCAGCGGCGGCGCCGCTGGATCCAGGTCGAGGGCGAAGCGGTGGTTCAACTCCGCCGGCGGCAGCACCGGCAAATCCGCGATATTGTCAAGGTTGAGCGCGCCGGTAAGGTGCACGCGCCAGCCTTCCTCGCCCATCTGGCGCACGCGCGCGGCATGGGTCTCGGTTTCGACGAAGTGAAGGTTGGCGAGCTTGGTGATGGAATGGCGAAAGGAGTCGTCGATGGCGCCGCGGGTCACCGACCCGCCGGCGATATGGGCGATGGGCAGCAGGAACGGCACCGCCGCCACCGCCGCCGCGTGCATCTCGAAGCGGTCGCCGAGCACGACAAGAAGATCGAGGCCAAGGCGCCCGTAGGCATCGGCGAAGCGTTGCGTGCCCGTGCCCATGGCGCGGGCGACCGCCAGCGGCGTGTCGTCATGCAAATCGAGATCGACCCTGGCGGCGGGGATGAAGCCATCGGCCTCGATCTCCCGCACGGTGAGGCCAAACTCCGGCATCAGGTGCATGCCGCCGGCGATCAGCGCCAGGTCGACGCCAGGCGCGTCAGCCATGCGCTTGAGCAGCGGCCGGTAAATGCCGTAGTCGGAACGGGCGACGCTGACGACGCCGACGCGGCGCGTCACGTGGCTGCCCGGCGGGCGCTGGCGGTGGCGCGGGCGCGTCCCATGAGGAACTCGACGAATCGGAAATCGAGCTCGGAATCGATGTCCACCGAGCGCTCGGCGGGCATGACGAAGAGCCGCGTGCGCGCGCCGTACAAATAGGGCTTGGCCAGGAATGCGTCGCGCCGCCAGACATAGATCGAGGCGTTGATGTCGAAGCAAGGTGGCGCATCCTGGCGGCGCACGATCGGGGGATCGACCGGTTTGGACAAGCGAGCGAAGCCGTCGCCGTCGGTTTCGAGGAGGTTGAAATAGGGCGAATGGCGCGCGGGGGCGACGCTGATCACGTTGTCGGCGGCGCCGGATTCGACCAGGGCCACGGCGCCCGCGATGTCCGCGGTCAGGCGAAGCGGCGCGGTCGCGTCGAGGTCGGCGAGTATGGCGTAGCTGCGTCCGGTCAGCCTTTCGCTCATGCGCACGGCGTGCTGGATGGCCGGCAGCTTGGCGGCGGTGTCATGCGCCATTTCAGCCGGGCGGTCGATCATCAGGTCGGCGCCCGCCGTCTTGGCCGCCGCCAGGATGGCGGGCGAATCGCTGGAGACCGCCACCAGCGCGAACAGCCGGCTGGCCTTCGCCTGCTCGATGGTGTGGGCGATGAGCGGCTTGCCGAACAGCGGGCGGATGTTCTTGTTGGGCACGCCCTTGGAGCCGCCGCGCGCGCAGATGGTGCAGAGCCGGCGCTCGGCGGCTGAATCCGGGGTGTCTTTGGCGGGACTCATGGCCGCCGCTCAGCCAACGGCGTCCGTGGCGGCGTAGGCCGCCAGCGAACCCTCGGTGGGCTCCAGGCGGCCGAAGCGGGCGTCTTCCTGGGCGCGCAAATAGTCGGCGTGCTGGCCGATGTCGAGCCAGTATTCGCGGATCGGGAACGCCGCCACGCGGCGGCCGGCGCGCAGCAGGCGATGGATCACCGTGGTCATGTTGACCGCCTTGTTGCGCGGGATCAGGTCGTAGACCGATTCCTCCAGCAGATAGATGCCGGCGTTGACCATGTGCCGGTTGGTCGGTTTTTCCTCCAGCCCGGTGACCAGGTTGCCGGAACACTCCACCACGCCATAGGGAATCTTCAGGTCGTAGGAGCACAGCGCCATGGTCAGCTCGGCGTCGTTGTCGCGGTGGAATTCGTGCATGGCGCGGAAATCGATGCGGGTGAGGATGTCGCCGTTCATCAGCAGCGTGGTCTTGCCCGTGCGCGGGATCAGCGAGAGCGCGCCCGCCGTGCCCAGCGGCTGGCGCTCGGTGACGTAGTTGATCTCCACCCCAAAGTCGCTGCCGTCGCGCAAGTGCGCCTTGATCTGGTCGGCGAGGTAATGGGTGGCGACGTCGATGTGGCGAATGCCGGAAAGCCGCATCTGGCGAACGATGTATTCGATGATCGGCTTGTCGCCGATGGGCAGCATCGGCTTGGGCACTGTTTCGGTCAACGGATGGAGGCGGGTGCCGAAGCCGCCGGCCATCACCACCGCCTGCAAGGGCGGCTCCACCTCCTCGATCAGGTCGGCCAGCGCCACCACGTCGACGACGCGCCCGTCGCGGTCGAGGAGGGGCAAATGGCGGATCTTGCGGCTCTGCATGCGGTGCAGAATTTCGGCCTTGGCCGTACCCACCGGCGCCGTCACCGGCCCGGGGTCGGAGCCGCCGACCACCCGCGCCAGCAGCACCGCCGCCGGGCTGGAAAGCGGAATGTCGGCGATCATGGCGCGGCGAATGTCGCCGTCGGTCACCGTGCGCAGAAGCCGCCCTGTGTCGTCGGCGAGGAGCGCCAGGCCGAGGCCCACGCGGTCGATCGCCGCCACCACGTCGATGAGCGGCGTGTCGGCGTCGAAGGTGATCGCGGCCACCTGGTCTTTGCGGGTCATCATCGGGCTTGCGGCGGTGTCGGCGCGGGGCTCGGACGCCGCCCCCAGGGGTACAGGACCATGATTAACGAAGCGTTCGGAATCCGGTCCCGGCGCGCCTAGCGCAGGAAATCGAGCAGCGACGCGGCCTCGATGCGGGCGAGCGCGGCGTAGGAGGTTTCGAGCTGCGTCTGCTGGCTTTTCAAGCGGACCGCCACCTCGGCCATGTCCACCTTGCGGATGTTGTCGACATTGATGGCGGTGAAATGCAGAAAGCGCTGGTGCGACTCGCCGACGCCCTGCATGGCCTTGCGGTCGACGGCGAGCTGCGTGCGCAGGCCGTCGAGGCCGGAGAAGGTACCGGCGACGCCGCCGATCGCCTCGTTCAGTTCGGTGAGGGCGGTGGCGACATTGGCCGGGGTCGGGGTGGTGTTGGCGGGGGTGCCGAAGTCGGAGACGCGGATAAACGCGTCCAGCGCCCGGGTGAAGGCGTTGGCGGTCGCCGGCGCGATCGGGTTGGCGTTGATCTGCACCGTCACCGACAGCGTGTCGCTGACCTTGACCGCGGTATCGGTGGCGAGGCCGGCGGAGAAGAACTTGTAGCGGTAGCTGTTGGGGCCGACGACACCGGTAAAGGGCGCGGCGGGATCGGCGGCGCCCGGCTCGTAGATTTGCACCGCGGGGCCGGCGGTGTTGGCGCCGGCAAAGAGCGCGCGCGTGCCGTCGGTTTGGTTCAGAAGGTCGGCGAATTCCTTGAGGTAGTTGCGCGCCAACTGCGCCAGCGTCGCGTACTCGGTGGGCTGCGAATTGAGCAGGCCGCGCATTTCGCGCGCCACCCCGGTCATGCGCTCGAGGTTGATCTCGATGAGCGAGGCGCGGGTATCCGCGGTCTTTATGTTTTCCACGTAGCGCGCATACTTGTCGTGCGCGTCCTCGAGCGAAAGCAGCCGCGTGGCGTCGGAGGCGATGCCGGAAAAGGTCTGCGATTTCGCCCCGGTGGCTGCCTGCACCTGGGTTTCGCCCACGCGGCCTTGCGTGTCCTGCACTAGGCCGAGCAGCAGTTGACGATGGGCCAAGTCCCCAATGCGGTTCATGGTTCCTTACCTCATCATGTCTTCAAGGGTTTGGAGCATCTCGGCGGACGCCTGCACCACGCGCGCGGCGGCGTTGTAGGCGCGCTGCCACTCGACCATGCGCGCCATTTCCTCGTCCAGGTTGACGCCGCTCACCGCGCCGACCCGGTTCGCCAGGGCGCCTTGCAGGTTTCTCTGGTAGGTGACCTCGTTATCGGCCTGGGCGCCGGCCGAGGCCAGGTGGGAGAGCATGGCATTGCCGTAGGCCGCGAATCCCGTGGTCAGCGACGGCAACTGGCCGGCGGCGGCGAAGGCCACGGCGGTCGACGCCGAGGCGTTGGCCAATTCGCGCGCCGCGGTGAGGTTATTGAGCAGCGACGGGTTGGCGGTCAGGTCGGAATGGACGCGAAGGCTGCCGGCGTTGTCGATGGTGCCCGGGTCGACGCCGATGAAGAAGCGGTTGACCTCGCTAATGCCCACCGTGCCGACGAGGTCGGTGGTCGCCAGGCTGGTGGAGGTGACGGTGTTGCGCAACTGTATCGCCAGTTGATTGAGCTCGGCGGTGCGCGCCGGCAAGGTCGCGTCGCGCTGTTGCACCAGCGCCGCCAGGCGGCCGCCGGCGAACTCGTTGGTGATGTTGACCCCGCCGAGCAGAACTTGGTTGAAAGCGGTGGTGGCGATCACCGTCGTCTGCGCGCTGTAACCGATGGCGTTGGCAAAGCCGCCGTCCACCAGCGCGCGCCCGGCGCTGGTGGCGACAACCACCCCGCCGTCGGCGCGGGTGTAGGTGGTCACCTTCATCTGTTCGGCGATGGCCATGACCGCGCGGTCGCGCAGGTCCTGCAGGTCGGTGACGTCCTGTTGGATCGACAGTCCCTTGACGATCTGCCGGTTGAGCTCGGCGATCTGCGTGGCCAGGGCATTGACCTCGACGATGCCCGCGGCCAGCGCCTCGTCGGCCTGGGCGCGCACCTGCTGGATGGTGCCCGACATGTTGTTCATCAGGTCGGTCAGTTCCTGACCGGCGCGAATGGCCTCGCCGCGCAGACCCTGATTTTCGGGCGCGGTGGCCAGCGCCTCGAGCGAGCCGCGGAAGCGGCTCAGCACGCTGCCGAGGGAGGCTTGATCCTGCGGGCCGCCGAACAATTGCTCGATGCGCGACAGATAGTCCTGGCGCGTCTGGCGCTCGTTGAGTCCGGACGTGGCCTCGCGCAGATCGCGGAGGAGAAACTCCTCCACCTGGCGCTGGATGGGCCCGATCTGAACGCCCGAGCCGAGACCGGCAAGGGTTTGGCTGAGGGGTTGAATGACCTTGCGCGAATAGCCCTCGGTGTTCACGTTGGCGATGTTCTGCGACACCGTCTGCATGCCGGTCTGCGCGGTGGCGAGACCGCTCAGCGCGGTGGTAAGGGCGACGGAGAGAACCATGGGTGCAATCGCCGCCTAGAAACGGCGGTCCTGGAAAAGCGATACGGGCTGTACCGGTCCGCGATCGGGAGCCCGGGCGCGCCCGTTGCGGCCGTAGCCGGGCGGCGGAACGTCGCGTTTGATCACCGCCTGAACGACGGCGTTCAGCAGGCTGTGGTGGGCGTCGTGCGCCGCGCGCAAGGCCAGAGCGTTGTCGACGGCCGCCTGCTGAAGCTCGCGCGCCGCGTTCGCCAGGCGCTGGCCGGCGGCGGCGTCGGAGGGACGCCGCATGCGCGGTTCCTTGCGCAGCGCCGTCATGCGCGAGGCGAAGACATTGGCCAGCGTCGCCTTGCCGGCGGTCAAGGCCGCGGCCTCGGCGAAGGCGAAGCGTTTCAAGGCGGCGCTTTCGCGCCGCATGATGTCGATCAGCCGTTCCGCCATTTCCGCCAGGTCGGCGGCGGCGGGATTGGACATGGCGGCGGCGGTCACTTTTGCACCTCCTGCCAGCGCAGAAGGTCGCGGTAGATGGCATCGGAAATGCCGATGCCGCCGCGCCCGGCCATGGACTTGGCGTATTGTTCGTTGAGCGACGAGCGCCACAAGCGCTCGGCGTTGCCGCCGCCGAAAGGCCCGTCGGCGCCGACGCCCGCGCTCATGTGTTCGAGCATCTGGGTGAGGAACACCGTTTCCAGTTCGCGCGCCGAGCGGCGCAACGCCTCCGGGCCAGCCCTATTGGCGAGGGCGGCTGCGCCGCCCGGCGGACCCGCCTGCGGGACGGGCAGATTGGCGCCAAGGTCCGCCATCACATCACCTCGATCTCGGCTTGCAAGGCGCCGGCCGCCTTGATCGCCTGCAAGATCGAGATCAAGTCGCGCGGCCCGATGCCCAGCGCGTTCATGCCATCCACCAGCTCTTGCAGCGAGACGCCGGTGCGCATGACCGCCAGGCGGCGGTTGGACTGTTCGTCAACCTGAATTTCCGTGCGCTGAACGACCACCGTCTGCGCGCCGCCGCCGATTTGGCCGGGGACGGCCGGTTGGCCGGGGACGGCGGTGCCCGGCACCGCCTTGGTCTGGGTGTCATAGATGGGGAGGCCATCCTCGCCGCGCTGGGGCGTGCCGTCGGCGCGCAGGCGCGGCACTTGCACGTTGCCGGCCGCCGGCGCCTGGCCGGCGATGCCGGGGATGCCGGGCGCGACGGCGGGGCCGGGCGCGAAGGGTCCGGGCTGGGACACCTGCGGCGTCTCGGTGATGCGAATGGTGAGGTTGCCTTGCGCGATCGCCACCGTGTCGATGCGCACATTGACGCCCATGACGATGACGCCCGACTTTTCGTCGATGACGACGCGGGCCACCTGATCGGTATCGACGCGCAGTTGTTCGATCTCGGTAATCAGGGTCACCAGGTCCTGGCGCCGATGGGCGGGGATATCGACCGCCACCGTGGCCTGGTCGAGCGGCTTCGCGAAGGGCCCGCCCAAGAGCCCGGATATGGTCCGCGCCAGGGTGTTGGCGGTGGTGAAGTCGGGGTTGCGGAGACTGAGGCGCAAGCCGGGGAGGGAGGCCAGCTCGAAGCCCACTTCGCGCTCGACGATGGCGCCGTTGGCGATGCGCCCTCCAGTGGATACGCCGCGCGTTATGGAGGCGCCGGCGCCCTGCGCCTTGAAGCCGCTGATCGCCACCGGGCCCTGGGCCACGGCATAGACTTCGCCGTCGGCGCCCATCAACGGGGTCACCAGCAAGGTGCCTCCGAGCAGGCTCTTGGCGTCGCCGAGGGCGCTGACGGTGACGTCGATGCGGTTGCCCTGGCGCACGAAGGGCGGGAGCGTGCTGGAGACCATCACCGCGGCCACGTTCTTGGTGGAGAAACCGGAGCTTTCGCGGATGTTGACGCCCAGGCGCTCGAGCATGGATTCGAGGCTTTGGCGGGTGAAGGGCGAATTGGTCAGGCTGTCGCCGCTGCCGTCGAGGCCGACCACGAGGCCGTAGCCCACCAGCAAGTTGTCGCGCACGCCCTCGAAGTCGGCGATGTCCTTGACGCGGGCGTTGGTGGCCGTGGCCGGAGCGGGGCTGAAGGCAAGGCCCGTGGCCGCCAGGCAGGCGCCGATCACGAAGGCGAGGTGGAGAATTCGGGTCGTCATGTTCTAGCGGCCTCGCCAACCGATCGGCGGGGCGCCCGTGGGGGATTCCCGGCGCCGCCTGTCCCATCGTTGCGAATAGCGTGCCAGCGCCGGAATCCGCGCTTTTGCGCGTCTTCCCGCGCTTTCCCCCGCGCGCCGGACCGGCATGGACGGCCGTCTCTTTCCGCCTCGCCCGCGTGCAAGGGCAATTTCTGCCGGGTTTACCGGCGATTAACGAAGCTTGCCCATTCTTTGCCGGAGCGCAGTCATTGGCGGCGCAACGGACATATTCGGAAATGAAGATCGACGGTCCTGGACCGATCCGCGGCAGGGATATCCGGCGTCCCGGCAAGAGCGGGAGAAGCGACGGCGGCAGCTTCGCCAGCCATCTTTCCGGCGACGACACGGCGGCCGCGGCTACGGCCTCGGCGCGCTTCGCACCGGCGATTCAATCGGTCCTTACCTTGCAGACGGTCGGCGATGGCAATGAGGGCCGGCGCCGGACCGTGGCGCGGGGCACGACGATGCTGGACCGCCTGGACGACATTCGCCATGGATTGCTGATTGGCGCCATCCCGCGCCAGCGGTTGATCGATTTGTCCAAGGCGCTGCGGTCGGAACGCCTGCGCGAGCCCGACGGCAAATTGCAGCAATTGATCCAGGAAATCGAGCTGCGGTGCGCGGTCGAACTGGCCAAACTCGGGGTCTATGTTGACATTATTTAGCGTTTTCAATGACTTGACACTATCCCATCCGGGTTGTTGCGGGTTGTCATCGCGGTACATATACTCCCCCGCCGGCTGCCAGCGGGGGGCTGCAAGCTTAGGTTTTAAAAAGAGAATCCGTAGTCGGAGCGGAGTCGATGCGTATCCAAGTGAAATCGCCGAAGGCGGCCTACCGGCCGACGGAAAAAGAGCCCTTCATGAGCGCCCGCATGCTCGGCTATTTCCGCCGCAAGCTGGAGAATTGGCGGGAAGATATCTTGCGCGAGTCGGCGCAAACGCTGCAGCATTTGCAGGAAACGACGGTGGCGGAACCGGATCTCACCGACCGGGCGACGTCGGAATCCGAACGTTCGCTTGAACTGCGCACGCGCGACCGCCAGCGCAAGCTGATCGCCAAGATCGACGAGGCGCTGAAGCGGGTCGCCGACGGGTCGTACGGTTATTGCGCGGAGACGGGCGAGCCGATCTCGATCAAGCGGCTGGAAGCGCGTCCCATCGCCACCTTGTCGATCGAGGCCCAGGAACGTCACGAACGGCG